>JBBTIZ010000019.1:0-16723 GCA_038059695.1 Planctomycetota bacterium | reverse complement strand
AGCCGGCCGGTTTTGATAGAATAACCATCCGTCTTAGAAAGATTAGCCATACGCCTTTGACAGAATAGCCAGCCGCCTTGCAAAGATTAGCCATCCGTCTTGGCAAGATTAACCATCCGGTTTGGAAAGATTAGCCATACGTCTTGCAGAGAATAGCCACGGGTCTTAAAAAATGAGATTTCGGTTGTAATGAATTTGCTTATTTCCTAAATAGTGTTAGGTCAGTGTGCGGTAGCCCCGACAAATACTGTCGGGATAACTGGCTGTAACGACCAGAGGTCTAACAGCCAGCAATAATTCGTGGTATTTCATTTCTCTGAAGCGGGTTTTTATCTATCAGCAAATAAACTTAAATCCGTATGGGGCAAGAACATAGCTGATATAAATTCCTCGGTAAAGGTATTATCCGTGGAGAGTTCAATATAGGTCATTTTGTCCGCCACCTGGCGCGCCTTGGCCATGGCAATATACGACAGCAATATCATCCGCGCCCCTTCAACCGACCCGTTGCCGATATAACTGAATCTGTCCAGCGGGGCATTGGGTAACAGCCCGATAGTAATTGCCTTGGCGATGTCCAGATGGCTGCCGAATCCGCCGGCAATATAAAATCTGCTGACGTCCTTGACCGTATAGTTCATCTTTTTGAGGAGCGTGGCCATGCCGGCATAGACCGCGGCCTTGCTCCGGATGATGTGGTCAATGTCTGCCTGGGTAATGACGATGTCCCGGCCGGTAGCGCTCTGGTCTTTTGGGACGACGATGTATTCCAGGCCTTCGTCGCCTTCTCTGATGATTCGAGATGCGGGATTCGGGATACGAGAAATCTTGCCGGCCCGGTCAATAATCCCGGCGTTGAGCATCTCAGAGATTAGTTCAATCAGTCCCGAACCGCAGATGCCATTGGGTTGATTGTCCCCTATGGTTTCTGCTTTAGCCGGCTGAGCCGGGTCAGGGATTTTGACCTTCTGGATGGCGCCCTTGATGGCCCGGGTGCCGCACCTGATGCCGCTGCCTTCAAATGCCGGTCCGACCGAACAGGCGCAACAGGTCAGCCAGTCCTTGTTGCCCAGCACAATCTCGCCGTTGGTGCCCATATCAATATACATAGCCACATCCGGTTTCTCGGTCAGGTCCGAGACCAACAGCCCGGCTGTGATGTCAGCCCCGATGTAACTGGACACGCCCGGGGCGCAGGCCAACAGCCCGCGGTGGTTTATCTTGATGCCGGCCTCAGCCGCCCGAATCACCGGCATCTCGTTGGTGGTCGGCACATAGGGTTCCTTGCGCAGGTAGCCCGGGTCGATGTTGAGCAACAAATGCGTCATGGTCGGATTGCCGGCGCAGAGCACGCAGGTGATGTCTTCTAATCTAATATTCTTACTTTTATTACAGCAGTCCTGGATACAGCCCTGAATCAGGGAGTTGATGTTGTCCACCACGGCCATGTGGAGTTTTTCCAGCCCTTCTTTTTCACTCGCAAAGATGATGCGCGAGATGATGTCATCGCCGTAGGTAATCTGTTTGTTGAATGCGCCCATTGAGCAGACGGTCTGCTCGCTGACCAAATCCACCAGATGGGTCACGACGGTCGTGGTGCCGATATCAACGGCCACGCCGTAGTTGGTCTTGGAGGTGTCTCCGCCTTCCATCTGAATCAGTTCGGTAGTGCCGTTGCGTTTGCCGAGAGTGACGGTGATGGCCCAGTTATGCTGACGCAGAAATCCGCCGATGTTCTTGAGATTGGCCAAGCCGGTCTGGATATGGTCCACTCCCAGTTTGTGCAGGGCGCGGTAGATGCGTTCCAGGTCGCTGATGATATCATCAAGCGTCGGCGGCGGGAGTTTCAGGAATATTTTGGTCGCCAGCGGGCTGTGCTCCAGAATCTTGGCCTCGTGGATGATGTCCGGGGCCAGTTCCTCGACATTGGAATACAGGTCGAACTTCTTGTGCGCGCCCTTAGCGCCCATGAGTATCTCGCCTTCGTCAGCCCTGGATTCAGGCGGAATCTCAACGTTGATATCCTCAAAGACCTTGGCCTCGCAGGCCAGGACCACGTCATCGTCTATCTCTTCCGGGGTGAGCAGTCCGGTGGGTGGTGATACCACCCCGTTAGAGATACCATTCGCTCTGTCCGATATATCTCCTTTGGTTTTATCATCTACTAAACGAGATGTTGGAGTTGTCGATTTACGGTCGTCCCTTTGGGGCGACCTATCTCTAACGGGGTCCACCTTGCCTTTTTTTATGATGACCCGGCACTTACCGCAGACGCCATCGCCGCCGCAGACGCTCTGGATATGCAGCCCGGCCTCGCGGGCCGCGTCCAGGATGCTCGTGCCCTGAGCGACACTGACCTGTTTCTTAGAAGGCGAGAATGTGATGGATACTTTATTCATAGAATCATTTGCCACAAAGGCACTAAGCGATTCTTGTCACCCTGAGTGTAACGAAGGGTCTCGTTTGAATGTGAGATTCTTCGCCTACGGCTCAGAATGACATCTTAGTGTCTTCGTGTCTTAGTGGCAATATAAGTTTTTCACCTATGAATGTCTATTAAATTGGCTTGTCTTTTTATCCCCCCAGGTATGCCTCTTTGACCTTGGGGTTATTGAGCAGGTTTTGGGCCGTGTCTGAGAGCGCCACCCGGCCCAGTTCCAGGACATAACCCCGGCTGGCGATTTGGAGCGCCATCCGGGCGTTTTGTTCCACCAGCAGGATAGTAGTGCCGGATTGGTTGAGTTCCTTGATGGCGTCAAAGATTCGGGTGACGATAATCGGGGCCAGGCCCAGGGACGGTTCGTCCAGCATCAATAATTTCGGCCGGGCCATTAAAGCGCGGGCAATGGCCAGCATCTGCTGTTCGCCGCCGGAGAGCGTGCCGCCTTTTTGAGCAGCCCTCTCCTTGAGTATGGGGAATAGTTTAAATGCCCGGTCCAGGTCTGAACTGATGTCATCAGCCCGGATAAAGGCGCCCATCTGGAGGTTTTCCAGGACGGTCAGGCGCGGGAAGATGCGCCGGCCTTCGGGTATCTGGACAATGCCCTTGGCCACAACCTGATGGGCCGGGAGATTATCAATCCGTTCTCCGGCAAAGGTAATCGTGCCGCGTTTGACATGATTGATGCCGGAGATGGCCATCAGGGTGGTGGTTTTGCCCGCTCCGTTGGCGCCGATGATGGTGACTATCTCGCCGGTCTTTACCTCGAACGAAACGCCTTTCAGGACCTCTATTGGGCCGTAGGCCGTATGCACGTCGTTAAGAATTAACATAATATTAAGTCACAGAGAATACTAAACACGAATAAACACGAATAAGAACGAATTACACGAATAAGTACATTTATAAAGAAACCAGGAACACTACTGTGACCGCGCAGCGCACCCTGCAATGGTCGCGTAGCGAAACCAAGACTATTTCTCCTGAATTCCTTATAGAAATTACTTTCCTTCTTTTGCCGGTCCCCAGGCTGTGCCTTGGGTTCCCCATCCAGTATCTTTGCCAAAATATTGATTAAGTGATGGGTCTGGGCTGAAAAATGTCCAATTTACTTCAGCCTGTGCCATTGATTTAGGCGCGGTGATGGAAAACCCTTCAAATGAACGTCGGAGAACTGCATCTTTTGTCGCCTCAAACGTAACATAATCATTTTCAATCTTTTTAACCTGCCAGGCACCAAACTCATTCAATAGTGCCTTTCCAGTTACTGATGCTGAAACAATTGCATCTCCGCAAATTGATAAGGTCGCACCGGATTTAATAGGTTGATAATAATTATGCTCATATATCCAGATGTAATATGTCCAGGTAGGCGGACCGGATGACTTGGTTATAAAAGATAAAGGTGGATAATCAATAGAAAATTTGACCAGCTCTTTTTTAGCACTGCTTTGAATATGCATTATTCCAGCGGTGGTAATTAAAGCGCAACCGATACCAATGATAATTAAAACAGTTTTATTCATATCTTAATCTGTGTAATCTGTGGCTAAAAGCATTATTGTACCTTATCCCTATCGGGATAACCTGCCGTAAGGCCTTCGTGGCGCCTTTGGCACCACTGCAGGTCTAACGGCCATTGCGCTATTAAGCGCCATTCAGGTTATGGTCCTTGCCCAAATACGCCTCAATGACCTTGGGGTCGCACTGGACGTCCTTACAGCATCCCTCGGATATCTTCACGCCGTGGTCCAGGACAATGACCCGGTCCGAGATGCCCATGACCACCTTCATATGGTGTTCAATCAGGAGCACGGTAATTCCCTTATCGCGTATCTTACGAATCAGGTTCATTAGTTCATTGGTTTCAGCCGGGTTCATTCCGGCGCCCGGCTCGTCCAGGCAGAGGAGTTGCGGTTGGGTGGCCAGTGCCCGGGCGATTTCCAGCCGGCGCTGGTCGCCGTAAGCCATATTGCGGGCCCAGGTATTGGCTTCGTCAACTAATCCGACAAAGTGCAGTAATTCCAGGGCCGCATCAGTAATGGTCTTTTCCTCGCGGACCATACCCGGATGGCGGGTCAGGGCGGCCAGCACCCCGCAGCCGGTCCGGCAATGCATGCCGACCATGACATTTTCCAGGGCCGACATCTCGGCAAACAGCCGGATATTCTGGAAGGTCCGGGCAATGCCCAGCCGGGTAATCTGGTGGGCCGGCAGGCGGGCGATGGAACGGCTGCCAAATACAATATCGCCGGCGGTCGGCGAGCCCAGGCCGGTGACGCAGTTAAAGAAGGTGGTTTTTCCCGCGCCGTTCGGGCCGATGATGCTCAGGATTTCGCCTTTGCTTAAGGTGAAACTCAGGTCCTGCAGAGCGGCCAAGCCGCCGAATTGTTTGGATACTGATTTTGCTTCCAGTAAGGTATTGTTGGTCATAATATATTAGATTGCTTCGTCGCTTTGCTCCTCGCAATGACAAGAAGAGGGTGTCATTGCGAGCGTAAGCGAAGCAATCTCATTCGCTCACCCTTCGCTTGTTACGCTCAACTCCACCTGCCTCCGTTTACTGCTGATGAGTCCCTGGGGCCTAAAGAGCATCATCAGTACCATGGTTGCCCCGTATATCAACAGCCGGTAATCCTGGAATGCCGGCATCTGGTCCCGGATAAACCAGGGCAGGATATATAAAATAATCGCGCCCAGAATCACGCCGAAGGTATTGCCCATCCCGCCCAGGATGACCATGGCCAGAATCAGGGCCGATTGGTCAAACCTGAACGCCTCGGGCGTGATGTAATTCATCTTGGCCGCATAAAGCACACCGGCAAATCCGGCCCAGACCGCGCTGATAACAAAGGCCAGGATTTTCAGCTTGGTGGTATTGATGCCCATGCTGTTGGCGGCCAGTTCGTCTTCCCGGAGCGCAATCCAGGCCCGGCCGATGCGCGAATTGTTCAGCCGCTCAATGATAATGATAGTCAGGACCACCATAATAAAGGTGATGTAATAATAATGAATCGGCTGCTTTAAGACCCAGCCGAATATTTGCGGATGGTTGATGGAGCCGGTCAGGTATTCATTAGGCAGTCCTTTTTCACCGCCGGTCAGGTTAGGCAGGTTCTTGAGCAGGTAGCGGACCAGTTCGCCGAATCCGAGCGTGACAATAGCCAGGTAATCGCCGCGCAGGCGCAGGCAGGGCAGTCCGACAATCAGCCCGCATAATCCGGTGACTGCCGCGGCTAAGGGCAGTCCCAGCCAGAACGGGCAGTTTAACATAATAGAAGCCAGGGCGTAGGTGTAGGCGCCGATGGCCCAGAATCCGGCATAGCCCAGGACCAGCAGTCCGGCTGAGCCGACCACGATATTCAAGCCCAGGGCCAGGATGATGTAGATGCCGGTATCAACCGCCAGGTTGAGGTGTTTGGCCGGGAGCATCCAGGGTATGACGGCCAGTAAAATCAGGATGGATGCGGTTTCCCATTTAACAACGGTTGGTTTGGCCATCTGGTCAGCGGTGTGGTGGAGCGGTGCCAGAAGCCGTTGGGTTATGAGATTGGTAAAGCCCTTCCAGCGGCTGATGCCCAGCCAGATTAATCCGCCGGCCAGGACCAGTCCGGCAATGACCAACGGGCCAATCCGCCAGGTGACAGAGTCATCGCCCATCTTTATCCCGACAATGGGCAGGGTAATCAGCCCGAACCAGAGCGCGACTAGCCCCGTTAGAGATAGGTCACGCCACAGGCGTGACCGTGATTGATTTTTATCCTCTATTGCCATAACTGTTCAATCAAATAGTTTCTAATTACTGTGAATATTACTCCCGCATCTCTAACGGGGTGAACAATACCTTGCCGAAAGACAGTTTCATATTATGCGATTTAACCGGACCGGGAGTTATTTTGCCCCAGATTGTATAAATCATCGCCCCGGTTGTCAACCAATTCACCGGGTATAATCTGGCGGATACTACACAATGTATCCAAGCCCTTTGCGACCCACAGGGTCCCGGTGGGAAGCAATGGTGATGGTGAGCGCCATAAGTGGCGCCATGGCGCTTCGGCGCCATCGGACACCGTCATCAAAGCGCACCCGGGAACTAAGCGTAGTGTGACTCCGAGTACGCCAAAGGCGCACGCAGGTTAACATGTATCATCTATACAACATAACCTAAAATATAGATTACTAACTCGGTTGAGTTGTTTCCACTTACATAGGCTTGCCAGGTCAGTGTCCTATCCGCCGCCACCGGCATCAGTACTGAGCCGCCATTCGACACTCCGGGGGCATTGACCGCCGGAGCCATGACCTGCAAGGCGTATTCCGCGCCCAGTTGTCTGAAGATGTATGCCATCATCCCGCCGTCCGTATAACCCTGATTGATACAGGCGATGGACACAATCACGGCCTTGGTATTGAGCGGAATAATCGCCGAGAGGTCAACAGTCGCCGGTTGTGTAGTCGCAATAATCCCGCCCTGGTCCAGGGCCGTGGCCGGAACCGGAAGCATGGTCAGCGTATCGCCGCCGCCTACGCCCGGAGCTAACTTCTCGGCTGTCACTGAACCGTTCTGTATCTCTGATGAACCGACCGCGTTAGCCGCAATCTTTGAAGCAGTCACCGAATTGGTAGCCAGCTTGGCATTGGTTACTGCGCCGTCCTTTATCTTTATTGATTCCACACTGCCTACTGCCAACCGACTACTGTCTACTGCTCCGGCTGCAATCTTCTGGGCTATCACGGCATTATCCGCTATCTTTGGAGTAGTAACGGAATTATCCGCCAGAGGAACGACTGAGACATCGGGCCCGAGTTTGGCTTGGGTCACTGCGCCATCAGCAATATCGGACGTCTGGACCTGTCCGGCTCCAATGTCAGCGCCGGTAATGGTCTCGTCCTTAATCTTAGCGGATGTGACGGCATTATCCGCAATCTTCTCCTCGGTTACTGCCTCGGACACTATTTCAGGCGTAGTTACCGGGCCATCAAAATAACTTCTTCTAAACATAAATCACCTACTCCTTTAGATTGCTTCGCTATCGCTCGCAATGACAGTCATTGCGAGGAGTCCCATCAGAACGACGAAGCAATCTTATTCACATTATTGTAAGCGTGGGTCAGGGCGCTGCAGCGCCCATCCACGCAACTACTTTTACTCGCTGTTAGCCCGTATGGCGTTACCAGCGAGTTATCCCGTCATGCTGTGCATGCGTCGGGATTACGGTGTAGTCAAACCTACCTGGACGTGGAGAATGAAGTTGCCTTCATCATCCTTTTTCCAGGCGCAGAAGCACTTATCAGCGGCCGGAGCCGTTACAAATGCATCGCACTTTGCCGGGTCGCGCAGACCGTTCAGCAAACTCGCATTAACCGTGTTCTGCTCAGTGATTTCCGCGCTATCAAATTCGGATTTGATAACCATCAATCCACCCTGAACCAACCGGTTAAGAATCGCCGCCTTAAAGGCCGTGCGTTCCCTGTCCCGTGCGATGTTGTAAGGTTCGCCGTCTGAAGTGCCGGATGGGCCGACCCAATCCTTGGCCCGGTTGTCGCCGACCAGATAATAAGCCGCCACCGGGGCCGGGCCCCGTCCGCGGATTTTATCTCCGGTCAGGCGCAAGGTGCCGGCGCCCATCTTGAGCGCCCACTCGTCCTTGGATGCCTGAACCCTATCCTTGAATAACTTGGCCACCACGCCGTCAATGGTCGCGAAAACCTTGTTCAGGTTTTCCTTCCACTTGGAGAATGATTTAACCATATTCTCACGGCGGGTGCTTCTGATATTCTCGGATGAACGCTCGTGCCGGGAAACGAATGAGGAATCAATCAAGGGACGGTATCCGTCCTCGGACGGCTTGACCAATCCTTCAATGAATGTCCCTTCGTCCGGGAATTTCTCATCCAGCTTGTCCTTGATGAGTTCCCCGGAATCGCCCAGTCGCTGAGCCCACAGGTCCGGCATATGCCCGGCCACCTCTACGTTTTCTGCCACGTAGATTTCCAGTTCAAACTTCTTATTGAATGCCATTGTCCTCACCCCCTTTCATTGGCTGTTTACTGGCTGTTAGCCCGCACGGGCGTTATCAGCCAGTTATCCCAACATGCGTTAGCATGCACTGGGATAAAGTTACGATTGGTTACTCCACTGCGCGCTTAGCGGAATTACCAATCTGTGTTTATCTGTGGTTTAAGAATTCGTAGATTTGATTGATAGGAACAATTCCGGCCATGGTGGTAACGAGTTGTCCGTGATATGTCTTGACCCAAACTGCTATACCGATAACTTGATATGTTCGTGCATCGTAAACCGGCCCTCCAGAGTTACCCGGTAAGATAGGTGCGGTTATTTCCCAATGGTCCGGCTCAATAACAGAGATAATCCCCTGTGATGGCCTGGGAGGGAGACCCAAGGAGCAACCCACCGCCCAGACAGGCGTAAACAGGTATGGGGTATATTTCCTTGGGGCTAATTGGGCTGAGTATGATACCAGCCCGGTAGGTTCAATAAGCGCCAAATCTTTAATGGTATCCGTGATGACTACTGTGCCTGTGATGATTGTTGCGTCATATAGTTCGCTGGCGCGGTCTCTGCGGAGTTCTATATCAACGGTTGTTTCGTCTTCTACGACATGACAGGCGGTTAAGATGTATACTTCTTCCTTTGTGACCTTTGTGTCTTTGTGGTGAATAATTACTCCTGAACCGGTGGAAAACCCTGCAGTTATCCTCACCGTCGGGTAAAGCATCCGCTCATATTCGGTCTGGTACGGGTTCTTTACAACAGGATTTAACGGATTTATCGGATTAGCGACAATCACTATTTCTGTCTCTTCTCTTTGCGTTCGGAGTTTATCCTGTAAGGACGTCTTTGCGGTGAAAACCCATGTGGCGCATATCGCGAGAAGACCATAAACAACCAATCTCTTAATCATATCTGTATCCAATCTGCGGCCCTTTGCGCAGCAATGGTCGGGAGCACCAACCGGAGCGCACCGGGTACATCTGCGTCATCTGTGGTTTACCTCATACTCCCATGGAACTGGTCAATCCAGCCCCAGGGGTCGTAATCATCGTCATCTGGCTCAGCGCCTTCTATAACAATACCGGGGCCAGCCCAGTGTATGGCCACATTGCTCCTGTAACAGTCCCGGCATAGGTGCATCTGCCGGCAGGCAAATGATTCCAGATGATTATCCTGCGGCACATAGTTCGGGCAATTCTCCTCCCGGCATTTTTCAGGTTGTTTGGCTTCTTTTCTCATACGGCACCTCTCTTTGACCCCATCGGGGCGGTTATTAGGGGCTGGAAAGCCATATTTTAGGGGCTTTCAGGGCCTCTTCCCCTCCACATATAGATTCCAAAACTGCTCAAGTGTGAGTGGTAAATCTGAGAATTATTGAAAGATTCTTATTGACCCCGCACATAAACGGTGGGGGTAAAATATAATGATTGAGATAAAAATATTATGTGCGGGGTTGACAAACAGCCCAATAGATGCTATATTCTCGTATGCCTGATGACCCTCGCCCCGTTAGAGGCGATGTAACTTAGATTGAAGCAGTTAAACCGATGATGAACACCATTGATGACGCCTCTAACGGGGTAAAAAGCGATGAGACATTAGTTGATGCGCACAGAAAAGGCGATTCTACCGCGCTTGATATATTACTTAGACGATATGAAGTTATCTTACGTAATTTTATCCTCAGTTTTAGTTGGCTGGCGTCCCCTGACACGATTGACGATATTATCCAGGAAATATCCATCACGGTATTTGACGGGATAAGAGAAGGAGGCAGTTTTACCGCAGAAAGAGCCGGTGATTTTAAGGCCTGGCTTCTTCATATTGCCAAAAATCATTGCTTTAACATCAATAAGAAACAGGCCAAACAGCCCAGGTCTATATCCAGACAGTATCTGGAATCCTGTCCGGCGAAACTGGAAGAAATCCGATATTATGACGAACCGGATGAACCGGCCAAATTAGAAGGACTGGATGAGGAATTAAAAAGAATATTAGGACAACTTTCAGACGAGGAAAGGCAACTGCTTATATTGAAACAAGAAGGCAAGACCTATATAGAAATAGCTAAGATACCGCCCTTTGATAAATACACCCCGGCCAATCTCAGACGCAAGGTTTGTGACGCCAGGAATTTTGTATCTGGCGAGTTGGAGAAAAATAGGTAATAGAAGCCCCGCCATTCGGCGGGGTCTAACGGACTGTAGCAACCAAAGGTCTAACAGTCCGTAAGAGAGGAGATGGATAAATGGGAAAAGAAGGAAAAGACATAAAAGCCAAGTGCAAGAATTTTGAATTGGACCTGACCGATTATGTTATGGGCGACACCACATTCCTGACCAGGAAAAAGCAGGAAAAATTATTTGAACACCTCGGAACCTGCCAGGAATGCCGGAGGCAATTCTGGTCGTGGAAACGGGCCTGGGCCGTAATGGTCGGCAAAAAGCAGTCCGAGCGGCCTGAATTCCGGCAAAAGATGGACGCCCTGCTGGAACGGCTAAAGTCCTCTTGCACTGAGCGAAGCGAATGTGCTCAGGTAAAAACCAATACCCGCGATGCCCGATGCGAGATTACTTCAGCCGCCGGCCAGGTCTATGCCCTTGTGAAGGCAAAAGGCAGAATGTCGGTGCCGGCCATAAGAAAACAGACCGGATTAGTGGGCTACCCGTTCTATGAAGCCGTCGGCTGCCTGGTCATAGACAAAAAGGTCGTCCTGAATAAAGACAATAAAACCGCTTACGACTCGCTCCAACCTGTGCAATAGTCCATGACGGCTATACATATTGTCCACAGGGTATGCATCTTACTATTCAAGCATATATACCTTACTATTTAAGTATCTGGTACTTACTATTCAAGTGTATATATCTTACTATTTAAGGGTAGGCAGATGTTGTCCACAGGGCATATATCTTGCTATTTAAGGGCATGGTATTTACTATTCAAGTATATGGCTCTTACTATTTAAGCGTATGGTATTTACTATTCAAGCCCATATATCTTACTATTTAAGGGTATGGTATTTACTATGCCAGTGTATATATCCGGCTATTTAAGTATATGCTGATTACTATGCAAGTATATGTTCCTTACTATTTAAGGGCATGCAGATATTGTCCACAGGGCATATATCTTACTATTTAAGGGTATATGGATATTGTCCACAGGGTATAACCTTTGGGGGTATCCCGGGGGAGGGGGTAGGGTAGAGGGGGGCATGGTTAACCCAGCCCCTGCACGCAGGGGCTGGGTTAATCTTCTATACCACCAAAAGTAAAACGCCTAAGCCTATGAAGAATAGCGTCAGTAATGCCTTGCTCAAGACCAGATGACGGCGGCTGAATTCCGCTAATCTCTGCGAACCAATCCCGAAATACGCCAGGATAAATACCACTACCAGCGGTAATGTGAATAGCAGGTTATACAAGATCAGATAGCCGAATGCGTGCGTCTTTAACCCTGGGTCCTTGAGCACTTGTGCTGAGCCCACGGTGCGAAGCATAAAGACAATGGTCGGCAGATAGACCTGGCCGGTGCAGACCGCCTCAAAAAGAGTTACCAAAAATCCAATCACTAACGCACCAATAACCAAACCGCTCGGTTTAACGTTATCTCTAATGATATTATGTATTCTCTGCTTTATTGGTAATGGTAATTGTAGTGTGATACCGCTGGTTTTCTTGGTCTTAAGATAGTTAATCAAGTCGTATAAACTCAAAGCCCCGAGACAGAAGACCAATGCCGAGGTCAGATACAGGATAATCCTGGCCACGATACCGTATGCGGATAATGTCTGGAGTGTCTTGAAAGCCCCTATGCCTAAAAGCAGGTAGGTAATAAATACGGCCAGGGTATAAAAGATACCAACGATAATAATTTCTTTCCTGCTCCGGCCCATAAATGTCAGAAATGATATAAAGAAGACGATGGTAGCGAATGCGCAGGGATTGATGCCGTCCAGCAATCCGGCCCCGATTACGGCCAGAACGCTGAATGACAGAAAACGTTCCTGTATTCGGTCTACCGGTTTGCCTGTCTGCTGGCCTAGAATATTGTCATTGCGCGAAGTCGCAACGGAGTCCCGATTATTTCGGGAAGCCCCTCGAAGAATCTCATCATTAATCACCGTCTCTGTCTTCCCCATTATCTCCTTTTCCCCCAACAACGCTTTCTGCCCGATAAACAAACTCACCGGCGCGTTGGACTTGATATGCAGATTATCCTCTATGGCCATCAGTTTCTTATAATTCTCTATCTCGGCAATATCGTATTCTCTGATGGCAATCTGACTGGTAAACTTCTTCCTCAGGTTCGGGAATAGCCCTTCTCTTATCTCTCTGCAACCAGGACAGCCGACCGTATAGAAATACAGCACCTCTATTGCTATCTGGATTTTTTCGTGTGATTCGCTCCTATTCGTGATATTCGTGTTTGTTATTTTATCAGGTATTGGTGGTTTTAGATTAGAGATTCGTGTTATCTCCTCCATTATTTCTTTCGTGCCTACAAACACCCCTTTACTTGTGAACATCTCCACATCCGCATATCTATTTAGCGAATACTGCTTCTCAAACTGCGACCTCAGGCGGGTGCTATCTATATCCTGTGCCAGATACTCCCTAATTACCAAAGATGGATTGCTTGTCTTTAAGGCATCAAGTTTCTGGCTTATGGCCTTATAATCCTTTGCGGCTTTGGTATGGAATATAACCATCTCGGAATGTGATAATCCCTTACCTTTTACCCTGCCGGTGATGTAGAATTTAGTGAACCCAGCCCCTGCGTGCGGAGTCGCAACGGAGTCCAGGTTATTTCGGGGCAGGGGCTGGGTGGGGTCGCTTGTATGGACATAGAAAAAGACCCTAAAGAAAACCGAGAGCGTGTTATCAATATGGAGCGTAGCCTATATTACGCCTTCGCTTTCATCTTTTATCTCTCCTCTTATCACTTTTACGCTGAGGCATTCGCATGCTGGCCTGACTCCGCTTATCGCTATACGCTCCACGCTGGACGCTTTTATCTCTATGCTATATGTTTCACCGATAGCCACATCTCCCAGATTCCATTCAGGCGGAGCAAATGTTAACGGTTCGGCCATAATCAAGACCGGCAGAAGAAATATTAATAATAGCCCCAGACCAATAATCATCTTGTCCATAAACACTATGATTATTTACAAATGTTGTCGTAGATGTCAAACTAATGGAAAAGCATTATTATAGGGGAGGTGTTTATGTGGAGACATATTTGTATTTTTACAATCTATCTTCTGGACTATCTGACCGGGCGGCTGTTCTATATTTTCAGTTGCCTAACGGGAAAGATGTTATCGCGGACTAATCGTTCCTGTGCCGGTGAAATAGGTTACCTGCGAGAGGAGGTGCGCCGGCTTAGATTTGCTAATTCCGTGATACGTCAGGAACTGAACCGGGTTAAAACTAAAAGACCCTGTCTGTGCCGGAAATTGCAGATAATCTACTTCAAACTCAGGTTTGGCTTATCCCTGCGCAAAATAAACTGCTACCTGCCGATATCCAAAACCGCCCTGATTAACTATCTCAATCAACTCCGGGACGGCATTTCCAATCTCCTGCCCCGTCTCAGGGGTTATTATGATGCCCCTAATCGCACGCCAGTCAGCATCGCTATGCTCATCCGGGAAATCCATAACGATAATCCGCACTGGGGACGCTGGAAGATTGCTCTCGCCATCTGGAAAATTGGTGTTTATGTATCGCCCTCCACGGTGCGTAATATCTTAAATGCGCCTGAGCCGGATTGCCGCAGACCGGATAAGAAATCCGGCAAGATAAAGATGAAAGCCATCAACGGCAGATATCCGAATCATATCTGGAGCATTGACCTGACAACTGTATATGTCTTTTTGCGGCCGTTATATATCCTGGCGATTCTGGACCACTATTCCCGGAAAGTAATGACGCTTTCAACTACTTTTAATCCTACGGCCGACTGGACGATTGACCGGATAAACAAGGTTGTCGCGGATTGCGGTAAGCCCAAGCACTTAATTAGCGACTATGGCACGCAGTTCACGGCTAACGAATTCAGGGCATATATGGAACGACAGGGAATTTATCATCGTTATGCCAGAGTCAGCAAGGCCAACGGCAACAGCAAGGTGGAAAGATTCTTCCGCTCGCTCAAGTATGAACTTCTGAATCTATATTTATTCTTCTCAAGGAGTAAGGTAGACAGGTTATTGAAGGATTATCTGGTTTATTATAACGAACACAGGCCGCATCAGGCATTAGACGGTCAGACGCCGGCGGAGCGAAGCGGAGTCCCGATAAACATCGGGGATGATGTATATTTACACCGACCCAGAGACAAACCGCTTAAAGATGATAAGGTAATCAAAGGGCCAATTGAGCGGATTGAATTTGCAGATGGACTATTGAAGGCGTATCGGCTAAAGAAAGTGGCGTAGCAGTATCAGAAAACAACGGAATTACCTGAGTGGTGGTACTCCGTCTTGACCGGTGTTTGGCGCAATTATTTCAGGACACGAACCTGTCGGCTAATATCATTTTAACAGATTATCTTAATCACTAACGTCTAAAAGCAGGAATATTTATTAACTTTAGGTGGTTCAGATAATGCTTGACAAGCACACCCTGGGCATCGGTAATGACGCTCCAGGCATTAAGCCCATAATTATATTGCTCGGCGGTTGAACCCAGTCCGCTATAATCGGTCAGGGTAACCACATTATTAATATTGTCATAAGTAAGAGTCCGGGTAGCTGGGACGCCATTGATGGTCTTGGTGATATACTGCGCCCGGTTACTACTAGCATATTGCAATCCTTCGGTCCCGCCTAAGGGGTTGGTCACCAGAGTAACCAGATTGGTGCCGGTAATCGGGTCGGTTATGGTGACATATCCGAACTGCCATAAAGCGGTACTGTCGGGAACGGTAAAGTTATCCAGCAGTCCGGTGGTAACGTTATAATTAATAGTAACCTGGCTGTCCGGGTCGGTAACTGTGGCGATACGCCATTGGGCGTCGTATCCCAGGACGATAGTGCGTCCGTTCGGCAAAGTAACGGTCAGGTCATTAGTGTTATATGTCAGATTGACTTGATTGCCGTTAACATCCGTGATATTGGTCAGGTAGCCGTTCTGGCTGAAGGTCAGGACGGTCCGGTCTTTACGGGTCAGGATAAAGGCCGTGCCGGTATTGGTAACGGTGGAATAATCGCCGTATTGCGGGAATGCCCGGTAAACGCTGCTGGACGGGTCAAAGTAATAGAAGACCCGACTGCCGTCGTAATTAATATAGACGATGTAATTACCACCAGGCAACAGATTCATGCGCTGGTTGAAGTTATGGGTCCAGTTGGCGCCCAAGGGACGATAGGCATCGGGCCAGTCCGAGGATATTTGGTTTGTCTCCAGGGTATTGTAATAGATGCTGAAATTATGGGGCAGGTTGTTGCCCGCAGTCGGGACAATCCTGGTCAGGTCGTATGCCAGGTTCACGTTGCCGCTGCTGATATTTATGGTGCTGCCCTTGACCGTGGCATCATACAGTGTCTTGGTTTCGCCCATATTGGGCTGGTAGCGGGTATAAAGATGGTCGGTATATGCATAAGGCGGCCAGCCATGCGCTCCGCCGATAGAACGGCCCCTGGCATAATAATCCAGATGCCCGGTTGAGGCGGTGCGGTATACGATGACGCTGAATTCTAGGGGAGCAAAGCCGTTGCCGGCCACGGACACGCCATTCTCGTATAGGTTCCACTGCGTGGTAAAAGCCGTTTGGTCAAGGGACTTGCCTTCAATCTGCACCGGAAATTGCTCGCCCGGCGTTGTCAGAAGCGGGACGGTCAGGGTAATGACAAAAGCATTGGGGATATCCTCTCTGACCGTAACCTGTTCGCCGGAATAGGCCAAGACAGTGCCTTGCGACAAGGCAATGAGTACAACAGTTAATCCAAAGATTCCAAGATTCTTTGCGAGGCATCTGATGATTTGCATATTCAGCTCCTTCCACCTACTGGAGGCGGGTTAGATTCTGCGGCTAATAATCTAAGATGCTGAATCAATGTGTGCAGAATCAAGTTAATAATTAATCTAATTATGGGTTAATCATAATTATTCAATCCTATATTGTCAAGCAAAATAGTATTATTTTTGTTGTCTCAATTCAACTGTGCGTTTAATTCGGAATTACATATTACGTTTTTTCCGCCAGCCGTTCGCCCAGGAGTCCGGTGGGCCGGACAATCAATACCAGCATCAGGA
>JBBTIZ010000018.1:20440-22383 GCA_038059695.1 Planctomycetota bacterium | reverse complement strand
TTGTTTATATTATCCAGTTCGGCTTGGAGTATTTGGTAGTGGGCGTTTTCCATCTTAGCCAGCCGCTGTAAGAGATTACAGGCCACCGGGCTGTCCGCCTTCTTTGACTGGGCCAGATAAAACTCCCCGGCCTTTTTCTCCGCCTTCATAGCCAATTCCAACACCTGGGTTTCATTGCTATGGGCCATCTCCCGGGGAACAGCCGTGTTTTTATTGGCCAGCGGAATAATCTGTTCTATAGGCGAAGGCGGTATTTTCACGGACTGCCAGGCGCGCCCGGACTGGAGCCGGGCTCTTTCATTTTCCAGTATGGTCATATGCCGGAATTCATCCTGGGCCAGTTTGATGAACATATCCTGACCGGTTTTATCCTGGGTCTGGCGGGCGTAATCAAGGTAATCGCCCAGCGCCGTTTTCTCTGAGGCAATCGCGACCCCCAACCATTTAATTGCTGAAACATCCAGGTTCTTATTCTTCATAATCTATTTAGCGTATTTATCCGGGTTGGCTTTGAATTCGTCCGGGCATCCGCCGCAGCAGAAATAATAAACCTTGCCTTTGTATTCGGCCGACAAGGTATTCTTGGTTACGGTGACTTCCGTGCCCATTACCGGGCAGACGGCTGGTTGCCCGACCTCGGCATCGGTAATGGTGTGAGCCTTAACAGCCTCTGGGGTAACCGCGGGCTTGGTTGTTTCCGATGTTGTCGGCACCGGCGCCTTTTCACAACCCCAGCCGATTAATACGCCTGTCAGGATAATCCCGCCGGCCAATAGTTTTTTCATAATAATTCTCCTCTTTATGGCGCTTCAGGCGCCATTATCCCGACAGTTTTTGTCGGGGCTAAAACTTTATATAATGCCCGGCCAGTAATACCAGGCCGATGGCGATTAAGTGCAGGATAACCCAGCCGACCGTGCCGATTTTAAACTTCCCCATATTACAATAACTCCGTTCCGATGGCATAGACCACGGCAATGGCTACTAAATGCACCAGCCACCAGCCCAGGTTGGGATAGCGCAGGAACTTGGACCGCACCGGCAGGTCTTTGTCCATCTGGCTGAACTCTAAATCAAACAGCGCCTTACCCACCGTGAATTTCCCGGCCAGCACCATAATATCAGCCAGGGTGGTGTTCAGGAAAATAGCGCTCAAACTCAACTCAGGCGGCAATTTCCCCAGCGAGAAATCCGACATCAGGATGATACCGACAATCACGCTCATCCCGTTCAGGATATAGGCCCAGTTGATGAGCGGCCGAAAGAAGAACATCCAGGGGATAATGACGATATTAACCAAGCCGATGAAAAACGGGATATAATTTAACGGATGCGCTGACGGTGAATGGATGCGCAGGTGCAGCAGGAATCCACCCAGAGATATAAAAAACAATCCGAATACCAGGGTAGTTCTTATGTTCCGTTTCTGGGTCATTTTATAATTCTTTTAATAATACCGTCAGGGTGACGATGTGTTTCTGTTCCTGCGCAATGAGTTTGTTGATTTCCGCCTGGCCCCATTCAGGCCGGGTGAATTTCTTCATCTGGAGGAAGAATAGAATTGAGTCCTTTTCAAAGTCCAGGGCGATGGTTACGGCGTCCTTGGCGGTCTTTATCTTGGCGGCCACATCTTTTAGGTTGAGCGCCTTGGCGAAGACATTGGAGTCAGACACGGCCTTGAGATAGGACAGGTCGTCTTGGGGAACATCAGCCAGATTATACATCGGGCCTTTTTTGTTGACCACATCAGTTAGTAGTTTCTCAAAGAGCAGTCGGTGGTTATGCTCCTGGCCGGCCAGTTTAGCGCAGATATCCTTGGTCTTGGCGTCCGGGATTGTGGCGCTGACGTGGTTATAGAATTTCTCGCCGTTGTCCTCTATCATCACGGCAATGTGGAATATGTCCTCGGCATTAAAAAAGTAATCCATATCAATCCCTTTCCG
>JBBTIZ010000018.1:0-20340 GCA_038059695.1 Planctomycetota bacterium | reverse complement strand
CAATGTGGAATATGTCCTCGGCATTAAAAAAGTAATCCATATCAATCCCTTTCCGTAATTATGCGACTAAGACACCAAGTCACGAAGAAGAAAATAACAATTATTCTTAGTGTGGCTACGACTCGTATTCTACGACAGGTTCTCCTTGTCCTTCTCAAACAGCTTTGGGTCGATGTTGTCCTCGCCGCCGCATTCCGGTGTATAGCAGGTGACGTTGGTGAATGCGCATTTTGCCTGGCAGGACGGGCAGGTTTCAGGCGGCTTGGGCGCTTCGAGCAGATACTGACAGTGAGAACATTTCCATTTGGTTATTTTTGACATAAGACGAGTATAGTAAATACGGCGCTAAAAGTCAAGTAAAATTGCAACCACAGATAAACACAGATGAATACAGATTTTTATTAGTATTAAATTCTTTGTGTCCTTGGTGTTTTTTGTGGTAAGATATTTCTTTATGAGCAGTATTAAACAAGAGTTAGTCAATTTGATAATCAGGCAGGCCGGGTTATCGCCCAGATATGTGGCCGCCTCGCTGGGAAAATCCGCCCGGCCGGAACTGGGCGATTATTCGCTGGCCTGTTTCCATCTGGCCAAGGAAAAGAAGACGCCGCCTGAGCAGATGGCCCAGAAAATCGCCGCCGCCATCAAGCCGGGTGGATTGATAGAAAAGGTCAATTTTGTCTACGGCTATGTCAATATCTTTCTCAATAACGCTAAGGTTATTGAGATTGTCCTGAAGGAGGAATTACAGATTCCGCAGGAAGGCGCCGGCCAGACCGTGGTCATAGATTATTCATCGCCCAATATCGCCAAGCCGTTCGGTATCGGGCATCTGCGTTCCACGGTCATCGGCAACGCGCTCTATAAGATTTATTCGGCCCTGGGCTATAAATGCATCGGACTGAATTATTTAGGCGACTGGGGCACCCAATTCGGGATGCTCATTGCGGATTACAAAGAAAACCCGGATGTATATAAAGAACCCACGACCAACCTGCTGGTCCAGCGGTATGTGGACTATAACATCAGGGCCAAGGCCGACCCGAAACTGATGGAGCAGGCCCGGGCGGAGTTCAAGAAATTAGAAGATAAAGACCCGGATAATCTGGCTATATTCAGCCGATTCAGGGAAGACAGCATCAAGGAATTTAAGAGGATTTATGATGTGCTCGGCGTTACTTTTGACGAGTATTCAGGCGAGGCCGACACCAACCAATACCTGGACCAGACCATCACCGAGATAGAGAAAAAAGGCCTGACCGAAATCAGCGAAGGCGCGCTGGTGGTTAAACTGGATAAGCACAAGATGCCGCCTTGTCTCTTGCGCAAGAGCGACGGGGCTACGCTCTATGCGGCCCGCGATATTGCCGCGGCCATTCACCGCTACAACACCTACAAATTCAATAAACTGATTTATGTGGTCGGCGCGGACCAGAAACTCCATTTCAGGCAGGTATTCAAGGTCCTGGAGTTGATGGGCTACGAGTGGGCCAAGGATTGCGTGCACGTGGATTTCGGGCTGGTCAGGTTTAAAGGCGAAAAGATGTCCACTCGCAAGGGCACGGCCATACTATTAGAAGACGTGCTCAGTCAGGCCATCGAGCGCTCGGAGACGTTGATGAAAGCGCGGAGCGCTGAACTGGTGGACAAGGTGTTTCCGGAGGAAACTAAGGGGGTGGCAAAGGCCGTGGGTATCGGCGCCATTATTTTTAACGACCTCAAGAACAAACGCATTAAAGATGTGGATTTTGATTGGAACCAGGTCCTGACCTTTGAAGGCGAGACCGGTCCTTACCTGCAATATACCCATACACGGCTGGCCAGTTTGCTTGACAAGTATGCTCTTTCCGGTGGCGGGAATGACAAGGTGGAGGCGAAATATGAATTGCTGAACACTACCGAAGAAGCCGTTCTCATTAAATTCCTCAAGGATTACCCTGATATTATTCGTCAATCAGCCGTGGAATCCGAGCCATCAATCCTGAGCAACTATCTGCTGGCTCTGGCGTCGCTGTTTAATAAGTTTTATCAAATGCACCGGGTCATTTCTGATAATAAGGAACTCACTGATGCCAGGATTGTTCTGGTCCAACGGTTGAAAAAGGTCTTTAATAAAGGACTGGTCATGTTGGGCATCACGCCGCTGGAGAAGATGTAGGGTTTATCCGGCCAGAGTATCATCTCCTATGACAGGCGGTTTCTCCTTGTTTGCTTCTTTGGTATCTGTAGGCGTGTCGTAGATTTTATCAATATCTTTAATTCCAGTATCTTTGGCGATGTCTGTCACCTGTTTGACGAGGTCGTTTTTGATACCGTCAAAACTATTCTTAAATTCCCGGTAGCCCTTGCCCAGGGCTCGGGTTATGTTGGGCAGGTTCTTGCCATAGAAAAATAGGGCTAGGGCCAGAATCACCATCAGTTCAGTCGTGCCGATGTTCATAATACATTAATACCAATAGCACATAAGATTGTCAATTATTTTTACCACTAAGACACCCCGCAATTCTGCGGGATAAACTCCGGCGCGAAGTGGAAAACCCAATAGATTAATTCTTAGTGCCTTAATGTCTTCGTGGCTACTATTTTTCTTGACCCGGTGGTAAATGTTTACTTAACTCTTATTGATATATGTGTGAATCCAATGTCTATCTCATTAAGAACGGCAAGGAGGATCTCCTTCTGGAATCCGTGAGTACGGTCAAGCCGCAAGGGAATAAACTGCTCCTGACGAGTATTCTGGGAGAAGAAAAATCTGTCAATGCCCGGATTAAAGAGATAAACTTGATGGAGCATAAAATAGTCCTGGAAGAAATATAGCCCTGTGCGAATGAAATGAGCACTGGTGAGCGCCATAAGGGCGCCATGGCGCTTCGGCGCCATCGGACAGCATTTAGCCGGTGGCTAAAGCGCACCGGGAGATGCCAGATGCGGTTATTTATTGCTATTACCCTTGATAAGGTGATACGGGAAAAACTCACCGCGGTTCAATCCGCCTTGCAGAGTCTACAACCGGATATGAAATTGGTGGAGCCGGATAATATCCATCTGACCCTGAGATTCCTGGGCGAGGTGGCCGAGGAGCAGTTATCTCAGTTGACCCAGGCAATATCCGTGGTCGAGAATTATTCGGCTTTTGAATTGGATTTGAAAGGCATCGGCGCCTTTCCGGTTGAGCGGCATCCCAAGGTGGTTTGGGTCAGGGGCGCGGATAGCAGTAATACCCTGGAAAAGATATACGGCGCGCTGGAAAAGGAGTTGTTGAATAGCGACTTCCAGCTCGATGACCATAAATTTTCGGCCCATATTACCCTGGGACGCAATAAGTTGCCGAAATACAATGACGAATTCCGGAATCTGATGAATAAATACGCCGGAGAGGGTTTCGGCCGACAGGCGGTAAAGAAGGTGTCGTTGCTCCGGAGCACCCTAACGCCGGCCGGTCCAATTTATACGAATATTCGTGATTTTAGTTTAAAGAAATGATATAATATATCTAAATAAATTTAATGGAAGTCCCGACAAAAACTGCTCCCGAAATAAATTCGGGACAGGCGGGATAAGAGTCAGTAACGGCTGGCGCCTGAGGCGCCATCCTAACTAACTCTAAGAGGAGTAGAAATATGGCAGAAGCAACTACTAAAAAGAGTGAGCCGAAAGAGGACAACAAGAAACTTGAAGCATTGCAACAGGCGATTTCGCAGTTAGAAAAGTCGTACGGCAAGGGCGCTATAATGCGTTTAGGCGCCGGATTCAAGTCCGATGTTCCGTGCATCTCCACCGGGGCCCTGAGTTTGGATATTGCCCTGGGTGGACACGGAGTGCCCAGAGGCAGAATCGTAGAGGTCTTTGGGCCCGAGGCATCAGGCAAGACCACGTTGTGCCTGCATATCGTGGCCAGCGCCCAGAAATCGGGCGGCACGGCCGCATTCATTGACGTGGAACACGCCATGGACCCGACCTATGCCCAGAATATCGGGGTCAATCTGGATACCCTGCTGATTTCCCAGCCGGATAGCGGCGAGCAGGCCCTGGAGACCGTGGAAACATTGGTCAGAAGTAACGCCATGGACGTGGTAGTTCTCGATTCGGTCGCGGCCCTGGTTACTAAAACAGAATTGGAAGGCGGCATGGGCGACCCGGTGGTCGGAGTGCAGGCCAGATTGATGTCCCAGGCGCTGCGCAAACTCACCAGCGCCATCAGCAAGAGCCAGACCTGCGTGATTTTCACCAACCAGTTGCGGGAAAAGATAGGTGTTTCCTGGGGCAATCCGGAAACCACGCCGGGCGGCCGGGCATTGAAATTCTATTCCTCGGTCCGGCTTGACGTCCGGAAGATAGGCACGTTAAAGAATACCGCCGAAGAAGTCATCGGCACGCACGTCAAGGTGAGCGTGGTTAAGAATAAAGTGGCTCCGCCTTTCAAGAAGACCGAGTTTGACCTAATGCACGCCAGCGGCATTTCGCGCGAGGGCGACTTAATTGACATGGGTATTACTGCCGGCGTGGTGGACAAAAGCGGCGCCTGGTTGGAATATAAAAAGGAGAGATTAGGCCAGGGCCGGGAAAAGGCCAAGGATTTCCTCAAGGAGAATCCCAAGATATTCGCCGAACTGGAAATCGATATTAAAAAACACCACGGTTTGATATAATAATAAGGGTAGAGATTTAACTCTATCCTGTCATTCTGTGCTTGAGCCACTGGCTCCCTGTGGGACACGGAATCCAGTGTTTTAGTTTCCCGCTTTTCCTCCAGAGGCGGATCCGCCGTTATCTTTGGCGGACGCGGGAATGACAAGCGGGGCAGGAATGACACACATAGAAACACGATGAAATTAGACGAAATCAGAAGTTTGTTCCTGGAGTTCTATAAGGATAAGGGACACAAGATAATACCGAGCGATTCGCTGGTGCCGAGTTCCGGCGACCAGTCGCTGCTTTTTACCGGCGCCGGGATGAACCAGTTCAAGAGTTATTTTCTGGGCGCGACCGTGCCGCCGGCGCCCCGGGTTTGCTCATCCCAGAAATGCCTGCGTACCGGGGATATTGAAAAGGTCGGCCGGACCCCGGCCCATCATACCTTCTTTGAAATGTTGGGCAATTTCTCTTTCGGCGATTATTTCAAGAAGGAAGCCGTCCATTTTGCCTGGGAACTCATGACCAAGAAACTGCAAATACCGCCTGAAAAACTCAGCGTCAGCGTTTACGAGGAGGACCGGCAGGCGTATGATATCTGGAGTAAGGAAATCAAGTTGCCGGAGACCAGGATATTCCGTTTCGGCGAGGATAATAATTTCTGGCCGGCTAACGCGCCCAGCGACGGGCCGAACGGCCCCTGCGGTCCCTGCTCCGAGATATTCTACGACTTCGGCCAGAAATACGGATGCGGCTTGCCCACCTGCTCTGTTGCCTGCGGCTGCAACCGCTTCGTGGAAATCTGTAACCTGGTTTTTATGGAATTTGACCGCCAGGACAATGGTAAGTTAGTTCCATTGAAGAAGAAGAATATCGACACCGGAATGGGCCTGGAGCGCATCACGGCTGTGATGCAGGGTGTGGTCTCCAATTTCGACACCGATATTTTCAAGCATTTAATCAAGCATGTTGTTGATATTATCCCCGCCCGATCGGATGACGCCGGTCATTCGGGCAGGAAGGTGGAATATTCCGCATCGAGCGAAGAAGGCACGCGCATCAAACGGATTGCGGACCATATCCGGGGCCTGGTGTTCCTGGTGGCGGACGGTGTTTCGCCTTCCAACGAGGGACGCGGCTATGTGGAACGCCGCATTCTGAGGCGGGCTGTTCGGGACGGCATAAATTTAGGCGTCAAGAAACCATTCCTTTATAAACTCGTTCCGGCTGTGGTGGAGGTGATGGGCAAGGCATATCCGGAGTTAAAAGATAAGTATGCTCACATCGCCCGGGTCATTAAGGCCGAGGAGGAGAAATTCCTGGAGACCGTGGAATCAGGCATAAAACTGCTGGATGAAATTGTTAATAAACTAAAAGCCGCCGGCAGCAAGATATTCCCGGGTGATGAGGCATTCAAATTGTACGACACCTGCGGATTTCCGGTGGACCTGACCGAATCCATCCTGCACGAAAAGGGGATAAAGTTGGATATTGCCGGTTATGAAAAGGCATTGGCCGAGCAGAAAGAGCTTTCCCGGGCCGGCTCTAAGATTGCCTCGGAAATCTTCGCCCGGACCGAGATTGACGAAATCAGGAATATCCTTAAGGAAAGCGTTTACATCGGCGACGAGACGCTGGCGGCTGACGTGACCATTGAAGCCATTTTGGTGGGCGGCAGATTGATGCAGGCATATCCGGCGCCGGATATGTCCGGTTCTTCCAAAGAAGTTACCCAGGATAAAATCCAGTGGGATATTCCCAATCAGGATATTGTTATCATCACGGACAGAACCCCGTTCTACGGCGAATCAGGCGGCCAAATCGGAGACATCGGCTGGTTTAAGGCGGATGGGATTGAGATAAAAATAAAAGATACCCAGAAGATGGAAAAGTATATCCTGCATATCGGCCGGCTGAAAAACGGCGCGATAAAGTCCGGGATGAAAATCAGGGCCGAGGTCAATGCCGAGCGCCGGCAGGCGGTCGCCTGCAATCATACGGCTACCCACCTGTTGCATTATGCCCTGCGGAATGTCATCGGTTCAACCGTGGAGCAGTCCGGTTCCTTGGTCCAGCCGGAGCGGCTCCGGTTTGATTATTCTATGACCAAAGCGCCTTCAGATAACGAACTTCAGTCCATAGAAGGGCTGGTCAACCAACGTATTAGGGGCAATGCCGGCGTGTCTGTTAAAATAATGCCGCAGGCAGAAGCCCGGAAACTCGGGGCCATGGCCCTGTTCAGCGAGAAATACGGCGACACCGTCCGGGTTCTGATTATCGGCGACTACAGCAAGGAACTTTGCGGCGGCTCGCATATAAAGCAGGCCGGCGAAATCGGATATTTCAGGATTATTTCAGACGCCTCCATCGGTTCGGGCCTGCGCCGGATTGAAGCCATCACCGGCCAGGAAGCGCTCAAGCATACCTACGAATTAGAAAAGGTGCTGGCCCACAGCGCCCAGTTATTGCAGACCACGACGCACCAGGTGCCCCAGAAAATTAAACAACTGTCGGAAAAACTGGAACAGGCGCAGGCGCAACTGGGCCGGTATCACAAGCAGGAAAACAAGGAGATTGCCAAGACCCTGCTGGAGCGGGCCACCCATATCCAGACGGCCGGAGCCGGAATCAAACTCGTTGCCGAGATTCTGGAAAACAAATCCTTAGAAGACCTGCGCGGTGTTATCGACCATTTGAGAAACAGCGGCGAATCGATAATTACCCTTTTAGGTTTAGCCGCTGAAGGCAAGGCAAACCTGATTTTGATGATGACGCCAAAATTATGCCGTGATGATTTTAATGCTATCGGGCTAATCAAGGAAATAGCGCCGATAATTGAAGGCAGCGGCGGCGGCAGAAAAGATATGGCCCAGGCCGGCGGCAAGCGGCCGGATAAATTAGCCGAAGCCGTAAACCGGTTTTCCGATATTATAAATAAGAACCTCAAAACGGCTGCTGCAAAATGAAAATTACGCTTAATGGTAATATCAGGGAGATTAACAGCGGCGCTACGGTTAAGGCGCTTCTGGATTCTTTGAACCTTAAGCCCGAAACCGTAGCAGTGGAATTAAATCTTGCCATCGTCCCTAAAAACGAGTATGATGCCAGGCGGTTAAATGATGGGGATAAGATAGAAATAATATCATTCGTGGGCGGCGGGTAAGCCGCAGATTAAATATGGATAAGACATTAAAAATAGGCAAGTATGAATTCAAGTCGCGGCTGTTTGTCGGAACCGGCAAATACCCGAGCTTTCAGATAATGAAGGAAGCCCTTGAAGCGTCCGGCACTGATTGCGTGACGGTAGCGGTCCGGCGGGTCAATCTGACCGACAAATCCAAGGAATCGCTCCTGGATTATATTGACACCAAACGTTACCAGATACTGCCTAATACAGCCGGTTGTTATACAGTAGATGAAGCGGTTCGAACGGCCCGGCTGGCCCGCGAGGTGGGTTTATCCGATATGATTAAACTTGAAGTAATTGGCGACGAAAAAACCCTTTATCCTGATTTGAGCGGATTAATCGAAGCCACTAAAATACTGGTCAAGGAGGGTTTTACGGTTCTGCCCTATACCTCGGATGACTTGGTCACGGCGTTGAGGTTGCAGGATGCCGGCGCGGCCTGCGTCATGCCTTTGGGCGCGCCCATCGGCTCAGGACTGGGACTGACTAACCCGATGAATATCCGGATAATCGTCAGCCGGATGAAAGTGCCGGTGATTGTGGATGCCGGCGTAGGCACGGCTTCTGATGTGGCGGTGGCTATGGAATCAGGCGCAGACGGCGTCCTGCTGAATACCGGTATTGCGCTGGCCCAAGACCCGGTTAATATGGCGCGGGCAATGAAACTGGCTTGTGCATCAGGCAGATTGGCGTATCTGGCCGGACGAATCCCCAGGAAATATTTTATGGCTGAGGCTTCCAGCCCGAAAGAAGGTAAAATAGATTAACTAGCAAAAGAACCCGCCAGAGGCGGGTCTAACTCGCTGTAACGACCAGAGGTCTAACAGCGAGTAAGAAAGGATATTTATGAAAATGAACAGAACGTGTTACCTGCTGACAGGCGCTATAGTGGCGTCTGCGATATTATTCGCCGGATGCAAATCCGGGGCCGCACAACCGCCGGCGCCGCAACCTCAGCCCACCCCTGCGCCGGGTGTCTCGGAGCCGCAGCCCCCCCGCTTCGGCGGGGGGATAAACTCCGTCCCGCCTGTCCCGACGAATGTCGGGAATAATTCAGGGGCGGAAGCGCCCAAAACACCAACTCCACCCGTTGTAAACCCGGCAAACCTATCCGATGCCCGGGGTCTTCTCAAGCAGGCCGCTGAGAACTCGCTCAATACTAAGAGCGTTTCATCGGAAATCGAGATAAATGTAAATGTAGAAGAAATGGGAATAAGTTTTCCTGTTACTCTTAATATCGCTAAATATGATAACCTTACTCATATTAACAGTGAATTTATGAATAGGCCTGTTGACGGTTATTCAGATGGTAAAACCCTGGTGATGATGGACCCGATGACCAAAAGATGGATGTGCATGCCGCCGGAACAAAGAGATATGCTATTGGTATTATTGGAACAGGTCCGGCGCAAGATATACATAGAACATATTAACAGCGCGTCATTCAGCAATGATGAAAAAATACAGGATAAAAACTATCAAGTAATAGAAGCAACTATTAAGCCGGAAGCATCTAACGAGATACTGGCCACTCAGAATAACCCGATGTTGCAAGGTCTGAGTATTAAAATTGATAAGTCGTCATTAAAGGTATGGGTGGAAAAGGATACCTGCCTTATATTTAAGGCCGTTCTCAATATAGAATCGACCTTGGCTGGCGCGATCCCGGGTATGCCTGGCAATGATATTGAGGACGAGGAAGAGGCCGCGGAATCCAAGACGCCTTCCGCTAAACCGGATGACCAGAAACCTGACGCGCCGAAAACAACCAAAATTAAATATGAGATAGAGATAAACAACTCTGATTATAACAAGGTGCCGCCGATTGTAATTCCGGATGAGGTAAAGAAGTTGCTGGAAACACCCGCGGCTATTGAGCCGACCAATAAATAAAACAGGGTAAACCACAGATTTCTCAGATTACGCAGATTGCAAGTCCATATTATCTGTGGAATCTATATCACCTGCAATTGATATTTATCATGAAAGATGAAAAGACGCATAAAATTATTGGGGCGGCGATGGAAGTGCATACCGTAATGGGGCCCGGTCGCCTGGAAGCGGTCTATCAGGAATGCCTGGAAATTGAATTTGGAGAAAGAAGCATCCCTTTCGTTTCACAGCCGCCGCTACAGATATATTACAAAGACAAAAAGCTGAAAAAGTTTTATGTGCCTGATTTCATTGTGTTCGGGGATATAATTGTCGAGCTAAAATCCGAGAAATCCTTAACCCCATTGGATGAAGCCCAGATTATAAACATCTTAAAGATAAGCCGTAATAAAGTCGGCCTGCTTATCAATTTCGGCGAGAAATCGTTAAGATTTAAAAGATTTATTGACTAATATTATAGAGTGTGCAGATTACACTGATTAAAATCTGTATTATCTGTGGAATCTGTGTAATCTGTGGTTGGTATTTATGAAATCTATCTCTATTGCAACATCAACCCGGACGGAATTTGTTGATATCACCGGCCTGATTAAAGAGGCGCTCAAGAAGAACAAGTGGTCTGGTGGGATTCTTTACGTCTATGTGCCGCATACCACGGCCGGGGTGACCATCAACGAAAACGCCGACCCCTCTGTTCAGGCGGACATCCTGGATGCGCTCAATAAACTGGTGCCTGTTAAGGGCTCGTATCGGCATACCGAAGGTAATTCCGACGCCCATATCAAGGCATCGCTCATTGGTTCGTCAGTTATGGTCATTGTGGAGGGTGGCAGATTGGTTCTGGGCAGATGGCAGGGGATTTTCTTTTGTGAATTTGACGGCCCGCGCCAGAGGGAAATATACCTGAAATTCATGGGGGCATAAGGGGTATATTATAAAAACACCGTCTTATATGTCAAGCAATTCAATGGTTACACGGAAAGGTGTGTGTCACCGGCCTTAAGGCAACCGATTTTGGGTTGTTTTTACCATTACGCCCTGATTTATCTGCGGTTAAGTCAATTTCCGTTTACCCCGGTGGGGGATAGGGTATCCCCTCCCCCCTGCCCGGCCAGCTAGGCGGGCCTGCCCGAATTATCAGGCGGGTATCCCTTATCAATCGGGTGTGTAATTCCTTTCCGGGGAGTGTATTCATCTGTCAGACAGAGGCCATTTCTATCCGCCGGAGATAGTATTCCCCGTTCGCATAAAGCGTATCACTTTGCCACAGAGGGTATATTTATAGGACAGGTGGAGTATATTTATGTGACAGACGGAGTGCATCTATGGGATACGGAGAGGATATTCCGGGTTATCAGGGAGTATATTTGCGAAATGGGGGGAGGATATGGCTTTGTCAAGGGGAGTATATTCATATATGACAGGAAGGATATTTATGGGTGTTACGAAGGATATTTGCTGGCGCCGGAAATGCCCTTTATTTATGACACGGAGGATATTTATCGGTGTGAGAAATAGTATTCCCGCGCGGCAGAGACCGTATTCCCGGAAAGGAGGTATAGCATTTTAAAAGGGGAATTAGTTGAATTCAGATAAAAGATATTTATTATATGATATATGCCTTTGACTATTGCTCAACTTAAATCTAAATGGAATAAGGAAAAAGAGTTCTATAAAAAGCAGGAACTTGGCGCCGGCGTCCAGAGTTTCGTAAAGGACTGCCTGGAAAGCGAGGAATTGTTCGGACTCAAATCCGGCAAACTTTCTACCAAAGACGAATCCCGCCGTAATGAATTCATCTATGAGAAACAAGCCAAAGACAAAGGAAGGGCTGATTTCGCTGTCTATATTAATTCTGAAATTATTATTCCGATGGAGGTTGAGCGCTACGAGAATATCAAAGCAGGCATCAAGCAACTTTTCGCATATCAAAAGGGCTTTGATAAACAACAATATGGTATATTGACCGATGGCTTCACCTGGCGTCTTTATACCAACAGCACCTACCGCGAATATACCTTAGACCATCTCTTTGATAGAAAAAGCGAATTCTGGACCTACTGGGATGACTATATCAAGCCGGAACTTTATTACCTCAATTTCTTTGAGCCAATCGGTCAGCGAACTATCTTTGAGGAAAAACTGCCGGTTGATGATTTCCGCCAACTCTTCTTTGAGGATATTACCTCTCTTATCAGAAAATTTAAGGACAAACTCAAGATAGAGGGCTATTTTAAGGGATTAGAGCAAAAAGAGCGCGGGAAAAAGGCCGTAGAAATCACCTACGCCTATATCATCCAGTTTATTCTTTATAAAACGCTGGTAGATAATGCCTTTGACGATTTCCCCAATAAATTTAAGGACGGCGTCAAGCACATCCACGGCCACCTGAAAGCCAGACGCTATAAGGATATATTAGGCATAATTGACAGTATCTCTAACGAGATTTCCCGGAATATCTATCGGCCCTTTACCAAAGAGCAGGAATTCATTAATAAAACATTGCTTGAATTATACCGGGTAGAAAACAAACTCGCTGATGTCGCCCCCTGGCTGGATATCTTTGTCTTTATCAGGAAATACAGTTTTGCCAATATCCATAACGAAATCTTCGGCTATATCTATGAGAATTACTTGAAAGCCCTGTATGAAGATGAGTCAAAGGGGCAGTATTTCACCGACCCGGCCGTGGTCAATTTTATGCTGGAACAGATGGGCTGGACCAAGGATAAACTTCAGAAACGCGATAAAGAAAGTATTTCCCTGATTGACCCGGCCTGCGGTAGCGGGACATTCCTCTATAGCGCGGTTGATAACCTCGTTAAGACATTTAATAAGAATGACCTTGAATCAGCCAAGCAGATTGAGGAAATCGTCAATAAAAACATATTCGGGTTGGACATTGCCGAATTCCCGCTTTATCTGGCAGAGATGAATATCCTGATGCGCCTCCTGCCGCTGATTATCACCGAAAAATATAATAACCCGATTGATAAGAAGATAAAGGTTTTCAAGACCAATGATAGTATTGCCGAGTTTATAGACGCTGGGCTTAAAAATACTATCAGTGACATAGATGTCAATGCGGCTATCAGTCAACAAGGACTTTTTGACAAGGAACGTGACTTGGGCTATCAGAGTTATGTCCGTGACGAGGGTGATCTGGCAGAGATGAAAAAAAGTATGCGCCCGCCTCGCAGACGCTTTGATTACGTTATCTCTAATCCGCCTTATATTAGTTATAATGAATGTTCTAATCAAAATATCTTGATCGTAAAGTTGATACAGCAAAAAAAATGTCAAATGAGTGATATATACGGAGTTAACCTTAACACTGTTCCCGGGCGAATTAAGCCGTATTCACCCAAGCCAAATCTTTATGCCTTTTTTATTGCCCTTGGTTTATCTTTGCTCAAAGATAATGGCAAATTATGTTTTATTATTCCTCAAACAATGCTGGTTAATACGGATCTAGATGTTGTTAGATATCATTTGGCTAAATTTACCACTATAGAAAAGATTATCACCTTCAGTGGCAAGATGTTTGCTGGCAGGGGTATAAAGCAAAATAAACCAGTGCCCACATCCAGTTTAATCTTTGTGGTAAGAAGAAAGGTTCCTGATAAAGTACATCAGGTAGAGATTATTCATTATAAAGACCCTAATGATGAAATAGATAAGTGCCTGCAAAATATCTTAACAGGCGAGAAGATTAATAGAAATGAAATATTACAGAATAAACTTCTACAGAATGTTGCCAATTGGAATTTTATAAAACATAAACGTATTGAAATAAACTTTACCGGAGAATACTTAAATAATACAGAGGACTTAGATATATATAGAAATTATACAACATCTAGAGCGAGGTACAACGACATATTCATAATAGATGGCAGTATCAATATTCCTAAGAAAGAAGTTATTGGTAATATCAATAAAGAGGAGTCTAATTATTATAAAGTACTAAATTTCGGTGATGGAGTATACATGAATCTTGTAGGGTATTATCCCAAAGACAAGCCAATTAAAATTGCAGAAGGCAGCCAAGGGCTTAAGGTTATTGAGCCCAAGAATAAAATATTTTGGAGATATATTAACCACGATAGATTTTATTTTTACACCGGAGTAGATGTTATTCCTATATATCAGCAATATTGTTTTGCTTCAAATAATCGTAATGAAATCCTTTATTTATTAAGTATTCTTAATTCACCAATTATTGGAATGGTACTAAAATTAAATCTTAAAGTTGAAAATGAAGATAAATTAAATTTTCTATTGGGAGTTAGGGTGTTAAAAGAATTCGTTCGCGTCCCCAAAATCACCGAACATAATCAACATATCAAGGATGAGGTTGTTAAGCGGACTGAAGAAATGTTGGGGTTAGAAGAAAAGACCTTGTCTGATTTTGTGGATTTCTCTGATGTAATGATTCAGAAGTTTGAGGGCGTCGCTGTTGAAAGCGGTAATTTGGTCCTGGCAAAAAATGGGGATAGGATAAAATGCAAGATTAAAGGTGACGCAAAATTAGTCAATCAGGTAATTACGGATAAATACCATAAGGGCGAACTGAAATTAGAAAAGCAATCCATTGCCTTATCCGAATTAAAATCCCTGCCGGTGATTGATTTTGAGAAACAAAAGGAAATTAAGGGCTATATTGACGACCTGGTCTTTGCCCTGTATTTTAATGTAAATATCAGGAATGTCGGCTTAGACAAGGCATCGCAGATAAAAACCGCTTGCGCCAGAAATAAATACTATGAAATCGTATCACCATAACATATTTATAGAATGAATTATAAATTGTCACCATCAGAGTTAACTTATTTATTTGAAGGATGTAAATACTGCTTTAACTTAAAGGTTAAACACAGTATTGACCAGCCCTCAATGCCGATGCCAGGTATTTTTAGCGCCATAGCCGGAAGACAAAAGGAATTTTATGCTGGCAAGAGAACAGAGGAGTTCTGCCGAGAACTTCCTCCTGGAGTCGTAGAATTCGGGGAAAAATGGGTTGAATCTTTGGTTATTAAGGCAGATAATTCCCCAAATACTTGTTTTATAAGAGGACGGTTTGATTTCGTAATTAAATTTGATGACGGAACTTTTGGCGTGATTGACTGTAAAACAGCGAGGTCATCCGAAAGCAAAACCAAAATGTATGGGCGACAATTACAGGCATATACTTATGCGCTTGAAAATGCCGCAGAGGGGAAACTTAATTTATCGCCGATTACTAAGTTGGGGTTGCTTTATTTTGAGCCGATAGGTTTTAAGCAGATTGAGAATGCCAAGCAGGCGTTTGAAGGAAATTTACTCTGGCAGGAGGTAAAAAGAGACGATAAGACGTTTCTAACCTTTATAAATTCCGTTGTTAAAACACTTGATTCTAATGATGTTCAGCCGCAGGTTTGCGATAACTGCGAATATTGTCGAAGCGGTAAAAAATGCTTGGCCGGGAAAAAAGAGGCATCAGAGAAAGGGTGTACCTGTTGTTTGTGGTGTACGCATCGTTCAAAAATGAAAGACATTAAGAATATTGCTACTCCTTTACCAGAAGATAATCCGTTTTGTCCGACCTGCAATAGTCCTATGAATAGGAAGTCAGGCAAATACGGTCAATTCTGGTCTTGCCAAAAGTATCCAGATTGTAAAGGCACCAGAAAAATAGGGGCACAACAATAACCCAGACGGGTGGGGGGTAGAGTGGGGTAACATATACCTGATTGCTGAGAAACATATCCCCTTAAGCCCGGAAACATATCTCCTGAAGCCGATAAACATACCCCTTTTGGCACGGGAACATATACCTCATACCCAAGAATCATATAGGGTTAAGCCAAGATACATACCCCCTTGGGCCGTTAAACATACCCCTAATTAGCAAGAAACATACCCTTTTCGGCCCGGAAGCATACGCCCTTGAGCCGGAAAACATATCCCCTTGAGCCGTGAAACATACCCCTGTAAGCCCATAAACATATACTCCCAAGCCCGGAAAGATATACCCTATTGCCAGAAAACATATACCTTGGGAAAAAATAAAAAATTCACCACATTTACGTTAACCTGGAGTTAATATTGTCAGAAGCAAAGCGGGTAACCCCGACGCTTCGTGTCGGGATAAGAGCCAGTAAGTCGCTTCGCTCCAACTGGCTCTAATAAAAACTTAAATAAAATATATTTTTTCTCCACATTTTGTCTTGAAAAGAGTTTATATTATTAGAGGAATTAGAGGAGGAACTTAAATGAAAACAACTATGATTGGTATTATTGAGGCGGTTGACCAACTTCCTTTTATACCACAGGGACATCAGGAGAACAGAGAAGGTTCTACTTATAGGAACGCTGTGATTTCTATGGCTCGGTGGCTTTTCAACTGGCTCATTATTACTATGGAGGAAATTAAATGCAAAAAGATTCACAAGACCCATTCCACGATGAGCGTTATATCCAGGATTTGGTCAAGCGCTCCCAGCAGGGTAACCGAAATACCTTTGATGATTTATGGACTACTTTCAGATTTTACGTGTTCAATCTTATGCAGATTAAGATTGGCGGCAGCGAACGGCTTGATGTTGAAAAATCAAGCATTCTGACTAATGAACTTTATATTAAATTATTCGATAAAATTAAGGAATACAAAAGGAAAGAAGGAGTTAAATTTATTACATGGCTACGGATTGTAGCCGTGAACCTGAAGAAGGATTTTCTGAAGGGTAAAAAAGACGAGTATGATAAACCGGTGGCTGGTTGTTCTTATTCTGATAACCCGGGTATTCTGGAAGGCGATGCACGCAAGGCCAAACGGGGTGAAGATATCCTTGACCTCGTCGCTGAAAGAGACGCCACAAATTACTGCAAAGAGGCGTTTGCCGCTGCGCTGGCAGAGTTATCAGATGAAGAACGATATGTCATTATCAGCAGGATATACGAAGATTTATCCTGGGAAGAGGTATCTCGCAGGTTGCGCGGTCACATTGGCGAGACGGCTTACTATCGGACGGTTATTTTCCCCAGGGCGCTTAAATCTCTACGCCGTATTTTAATACAGAAAGGATACGAAAAAGAGTTAGAAGATTTGATATAAAAACGAAAAAAAGGAAGGGATGCGAGAAATGAACCAGGCAATATTAGAGATGTTTGAGGAGGGATTGCGGTCAGGGAAGAACCCGACCGTAAAGGAATATGAGAAAGAATTCGGGCCGCTTGACCAAGAGACCAGGAAGGCGATGGCGACGGTTAAATTTGCTTACCGTTGCAAGGATGATTTTATACCGCCCTGGTTAAATAAGGAGCGTCAAGGGGAAAAGAAAGAGGAATCCGAATTCAATGCCGCCGCAATATTTTCCCGTGTTGCCAGAAACCGCTCTTTTGCGATGGGTGGTTCACATGTCCCGTTTGATTTGATGAAAAAAAGTGGTGTGGGAGTCGTGGATTCTCAGGAAAATGGGGTTACGGAATCATCCGGTGCTTTCCCTGATAGGCATCTTCACTTTCATCTTGAGCAGAATATAACTCCGAAAGATGAGTTAAAAAGGGTTGAAAAACGGCTCAAGGGTAAAATGAAATCAGAAACCAGGGTAATGATGGAGTTTATGCTGGAATGCATAAAACCCGTTCAACGGCTTATTAAACACGAACTTAATAAACTTCTGAAACAAGGTCGTGAGATTTATCTTAAAAAGGATTATAATACTGCCTTAAATCTTTACACTGAGGCAATAAATTTAGAGCCGAATTCAGACGATGCCTGGACCGGATTAGGCGTAACCTTACGCAGGCAAGGCAAGCCCGAAGAGGCGTTAAAATATCTGGAAAAAGCAACTAAATTGAATTCCCATAATGATAAGGCATGGTCTAACCGTGGTATCACCTTATGTGAATTGAAACGCTATGATGAATCGCTACCTTTTTATGATAGGGCGATTAAAGAAAACCTAAAAAATCATTGGGCATATTTCGGCAAGGCAAATGCTTTGATGCAATTAGAACGACTTGACGAGGCGTTGATTGCCTATCAAAAGGTTACTGAGATTGCTCCTGATTATACTGATGCCTGGATGTGGATGGGGTATTTGTTGTTGACTAATACAAAACGTTACCAAGAAGCCCTGAATGCTTTTGGACGTATCACAAAAGATTCTCCATCTCTGGGATGGCGACTTTACGGTGATACCCTAAGTAAACTACAACGACCTGAAGAAGCCCGTAATGCCTATGAAAAAGCATTACAAGAACATGAAGACTTTTTGACCAAAAGTCCAGAACTAGATTTGGTGTGGAAAAGCAAGGGGGATGTATTAAAAAGTTTAGGTAGACAGGAAGAGGCACAAAAGTGCTTCCAGAAAGCGGAGGAATTACAAAAACAACAAGGAAAAGATAAAAAATAATACAATCGGTTCTTAAGATACGGCTTATTAATTTCAGTAAGGGCTGTGTTACTCTTTATTCGTAGAGTAGCACAGCCCTTTTTATTGGGCAAGCCAATAAAATACAACTGTAAAATTCCAGCCGGTGCTGATTATCTCCAAGTGTCACCCCGAATTACCATCGGGGAGCAAGACATAGATAGTCGCATCGGCTGTTTATATAAGGAGATTTTTTATGAGTATCAGGACTAAACTCATTGTGCCGGTGGCGACGATAATTACGCCCCATCCGGATATGTCCGCCAAGCGCGTGACTAACCTCAAGGCCCATGCTGAGACCTTTAATCAGCATCGCAAAATCCGGCTGCCGGATGAGGGCGCCTATGCCCAGATTCTGGCTACGCCGGCCGCGGATAAGTTCAAGGAGCGGGTGAGTTTCCCGACCCCGACCCAGGGCGACCGGAGCGCGGCTGATATCTATGCCATGCAGCGCGGCAAGATTCTGCGTTCCTATAATAAGTATAACGACGCGCTGGATGCGGTCTTTGCCGAGGAGGACGGCGTGATTGCCAAGCGCTATATCCAGGCCGTGGAGGAAAAACAATCCAACTGGGACGAGGAAGCGGCCCGGACGACCCTGCGCTTCACCGGTTCGCGCACCTGGGGCCGACAGGTGGCCTCGGTTATGGGCGATTGGCTGACCGGCGATAAGAAGACGACCGGCCGGTTGCCTGAGGGTTCTCAGGTAATATCAGGCGGTCCCTATGATATCGCGCTGACTGACCTCAGGGCGGCTTTGAGAACGGCTTTGACCCAACTGCTGATTCAATCCGGCGTGATTATCACCGAGTCAGGTTACGACCCGGCTATGTTCACCCGGCATAACGGCAGGATTAAGTCGTTGCTGGAGAATATGTCCGACGCGCTTAAGGCGTCTGATTGGGTATCAACCGTTACCCCGGATAAGTCCTACTGCGTCTGGTATATGGAGGACGGGCAACTGAAACTGGAAACCCAGATATACACGGCGTAAGTCCGTGCAATGAGGGGCAGGGGAAAGTGCGAATAACACACCCCTGCACCCCTCTTAATAGAGGGGATTAAAATGAAACAATGCGAAGCATTAAACAAATACGGCCGGCGATGCCTGAATCAGGCGTTTTATAGCTATGGCCGTAAACAAATAGGCGTTTGCCCGGACCATAAGTTCGGGAACGCGAAAGGAATAGAATTTTATGGCAAGGATTTTGTACGACCGACTCAACGAAATCAAAACAAGACACTTAAGCCCGCAATCGGTCACGGGCGAGAAGATTGCTAACGATTCAATAGAGGAAAAACATATCCGGGACGGTTCAGTTACCCGGGAGAAGATTGCCGACGGTATGATCGGGCCGGATGAATTGATGTCCGGCGCGGTCGAGACGAGTAAACTGGCGTCAAACAGCGTCAGCACGGAAAAGATTACCAATCAGGCCGTTACCGGACCGAAGATGCAGGACGGCAGTATCACCAATGAAAAGATAGCGGATAACTCTATCAGTACCGCTAAAATCCGGGATGGCGCGATTACGCAGGTAAAACTGTCTTTTATCCCGCCGTCCGTGGCCCGGCCGATTACGCCGGCTGTTACGACAGATGAAATTACCAATCTGGCCATAACCGGAGCCAAGATTGCCGATGGCGCAATAACTAATGCCAAGATTGGGACTGATGCGGTTACTCAGAGCAAGCTTGCATCCAATTCGGTGGGCGCATCGGAAATTATTGCCGGAGCAGTGGGAGCGAGCGAATTGGCAAATAATGCCGTGTCCACTGACAAGATACAGGATGCGAGTATAACGCAGGCCAAGCTGGCGCCCGGCGTGGGCGGTGGAAGCCGAATTACCTTCCTGCCAACCCGGATTCAACTGACCAGTTTAATCGTGGGGGGCAATCAGGACTGGATGCCGAGCGCTCCGAATCCTGGTATTCCTGATAATGCCATTGCCTTAATCATGCAGATAGAACTGGTCCAGCAGAGTATTGCTCCGCCGCCCCAGGGCTGGCTCAATTGCCGGTTCAGGAGAGACGCGACTCAGCAAGAATGTTTCGCCATTGGCGTCGAGGCGAAAAATGTCGGACAGGTCTACGGCGGACAGGTGATTGTGCCCATCACCGGCGGGAGTTTCCAGTATTCGTTTACTGATGCGTCCGGAAATGTGAGTATTACATTCAACCCGTATGTCATCGGGTATATAGTGTAGGGCA
>JBBTIZ010000017.1:0-21059 GCA_038059695.1 Planctomycetota bacterium | reverse complement strand
GGATGGTCAAGCATCCCAATTACCAGGGCATCACGCCGGAATTCTGGAACTCCTGTGACGCCATCTGCAATGACAAGCACTGGGTGCTTTGGGGCGTGCCCAACTGCGGCAAGGGCGAACCGATGCAGACGGCCGAGATGTCGCACGGCTGCGCGCCGACCCGGTTCAGGAATGTCAACGTCGGGGTGAGGTAGAAACCACAGATTACACCGATTTCACCGATTAGTTGACCACACATTCGCTCAGTTCACCCTGAGGATTCCTGAAGGGCTCAGTGTAAACTCCGACGCAGAGGTACGGAGAATTAAACCGGTCCGGCGTTAACAGAATCGGGGCTTAATTTAACGGCATTACGGACAGTTTTACCACGCAGAAGTATTATCATCAGGATAACCGCGCTTAAATAAACCACGGAAAAGACCGAGGAATAAATCAACTGATTATACATATAAGAAAGTTCCGGCATTCCCTCGAATATTTCCGTTGGAGATATCGCCATTTCTTCTAATATGGGGCTCATAGTAAAAAACCAGGTCTTCCATATGAATATAAAGAGGACAACACCTGCGGTGGCCAATACTAAATTGAACCAGGCGATAATTTCCAGGGCCATCCGGGCCCAGGACCGCAACCTGAGCAGATAAAAAGCCGAAACCAGGATAAAAAGCCCCATGACCACCCGAATTATCCCCATCAGCGTATGGTATTTATAAAATATCCCCACTATTCCTACTACATTAGAGAATTGTTTGGGAATATCGTCGTCTGTTTTTGATTCTTCAAAGAAGTTAATTATTACTTGAGAAACATCATGCGCTTTTAACCAACCGATGCCGCCAGAGAATATTTTTATGCCGATGAGCATCCAAGCCACAACCAGGATAATCACCAAAATAGGTTTTTTCATGTCACTACCCTACCATTTCTCCGTGTCTCAGTGTCTCCGTGGTTAATATTCGTGTTTGTCTTCTGATTCTCACCTGTGGCTTGGAATATACCAAAACATTCATGCCGCATCAAGATATTATCAGACTCATATATTTGACAAACCGTCCGGCGGAAATTATATTAGGCCTATGTTCACCTGGAAGATACTCAATCGTTTATACAAACTGCTCAATGGCGAAATATCGCCGCGCCAGATAGCCGGCGGGATTGCCTTCGGGATGATTGTCGGCCTGACCCCAACCTTCTCGCTCCATAACCTGCTGGTGCTCCTGCTCATCTGCATTATCAGGGTCAATGTCTCGGCATTTATCTTCTCAGCCGTGGTCTTCGGGCTGATATCGTTCCTGGTTGACCCGGCCGCGCATATGCTCGGATATCTGCTCCTGGTCCAGATGGAATTCCTCAGGCCCTTATGGACCATGCTCTATAATATGCCGCTGATACCGCTGACCGGATTCAATAATACCGTGCTCCTGGGCAGCGTGGTTATCTCGCTCATCCTGTTTTATCCGTGCCTGGTGTTCTCGCAAAGAGGCATCCTCTATTATCGGGCTCAGCTGATACCCAAACTGGAGAACACCAGATTCGTCCGGGGCGTAAAAGCTAGCCGGCCCTATAACTGGTATATTAAAATAACCAAGGCCAATGCGCTGGTTAACAAGGTCAAGTCAGCCGGCGATAAAATCAGTAACCTGACCGGCGGAACGAAAGGATAAGGAAATTTAGCCACGAAGGCACTAAGAATAATGTCACCCTGAACTTGGTTCAGGGTCTACGAGATGCTGAAACGAGTTCAGCATGACATCTTAGATTCCTTTGTCCCTACGGGAGGCAGTAGCTCTGTCTTAGTGGCAAAAGAGTTTTATTATGCGTTGGAAAGGTATCATTGTTTTTGGGGTTATCTTCATTATCATAGCCGTATTCGGGTTCGTCTTTGCGGACGGGCTGATAAAGAACAGCATTGAATCGGTGGGCAGTAAAATCATCGGCGCCCAGGTTGAGATAGCTAAGTTCGAACTGAGTTTTCTAAAACTCTTCCTGCAGGTCAGCGGACTGCAGGTGGCCAGTTCGGATAACGAGTTCCAGAACCTGATTGAAATCAAGGACATCCGGTTCAAGATGGACTGGCCGGCCCTGCTGGAAAAGAAGATTGTGATTAACGAGATGGCCGTGGATTGCATCATGCGCAATACCAAGCGGACCACATCGGGCAAAATCGCCCAGGAACCCGAACCGCAGACCGAAGAACAATCAGCCACGGCCCGGATGATTCAGGACGAAATCAACTCCATCCCGATTGTCCAGATGTCCAAAGGCGCAGACAAGGTCAATGTGGATGAAGCGGTCAGCCAGGCCAAACTGGCCACACCGCCCCATATCACAAAGACCGAGACCGAGCTGGATACCAAAAGCCAGGCCGCTGAACAGGCCATTAATAATCTCAATATCACGCCCCGGCTGGCTGAGATAAAGAAGCAAATAGATTCGGTGGACCTGAAAGAGAAGAACCCGGTCAATCTCAAGAAGGAATTCAAGAAACTGGCCGATATCAAAAAGGACGTGGACCAGTTAAAGGACGAACTGGCCAAGACCGACAAAACCACCCAGACGGATTTCAATAATATTTCCGGCGCCATAAAGAATATTGACAATCTCAAGGAGCAGGACTATCTCAACATCATCAATTCCATCTCCGGCGCCAAGAATCTCAACAAGGACGACATTGCCAGGATGCTCTTCGGCGAGGTCTGGCTGGGCCGGATGACCAGCGTGCTGTACTGGCTGAATATCGCCAAGAGTTATATGCCCGTGTCTTCGGTTTCAGATGCCGAGAAACAGGCGCTGCTCAAAAAGCAGAGATTCAAGGGCATTGACGTGGAATTCCCCAAGGACCAGACCTATCCGGGATTCCTGCTCAAGGTCGCGTCCATCTCAACCAGCTCTGATGACCTGAAATTCTCAGGCAAGGCAGAAGGATTCTCATCCAATCCCCGGCTCTACGGCCAGCCGGCCACTATTTCCATGAAAGGCACGGTCCCTGACTTTGACCTTGAGGCGGTGCTGGACCATACCAAATCCATCAGCCACGATACCGCCATACTCAATATCAGGAATCTGGATATCAAAGGCCTCAGGCTGACCCGGTCATCATCATCGCTCCTGCCGACCAAGGTATCAGCCGGCAGTGCTGATGTTGAGGCAACGCTGACCAGTGAAGGCGACAAGATGGTAATAGTCATGAACATCCTGCCCAAGAACCTGGTCTTCGCGCCGGAGGATATCAAGCAGGACGATGAGCGCCATGAGGGCGCCATGGCGCTTCGGCGCCAGATGGCCCAAACCCTGTCTGAAACCAAGGACTTGAAAATCACCGGCGTGCTGACAATGGAAAAGGGCCGGATGACATTCAAGATAAATTCCACGGTTGATGATATTGTTATCGGCGCGGTCAAGAAGATGGCTGACGCCAAGGCAGAAGATGTCAAGAACCAGGTGCGCCAGAAACTTAGCCAGAGCATTGACCCGCAAAAGGACGCGTTGCTAAAGAAGTTCCAGTCCAAAAAGGGCAATATTGACTCCCTGAGCAAGAGTAATAACGACGCGGTCAACGATATGGTAAAACAGGCCGGGGCGAAGAAGTAAGTCCGGAACGCAAAGAGAACACGAATCACACGAATAGGAGCGAATCACACGAATTAAATCCCCCCTATTTAAGAGGGGTAAGGGGTGTGTATTCCTCAGGATTCCCCCTAATCCACCTTTGTTAAATCCCCCTCTTATCCCCCTTTTGCAAAGGGGGAGGCAGGGGGATTAGAAATCAAGGCATTACCATAACTCATTAAAGTAAAAGGTGTTAGACCTGCATGCCGATAGGCACGGTAGATAATCAGGGGGTTTTTACCGGTCATTGGTCAGGCCGGGTCAGCCATTAACCCGCCCTGGTCAGCCATTAACCAGCCCTGGTTAGCCATCCACCAGCACTGGTCAGTCATCCGCCAGCCCTGGTCAGTCATCCGCCAGCCCTGGTTAGTCATCCACCAGCCCTGGTTAGTCATCCACCAGCCCTGGTCAGCCATCCACCAGCACTGGTCAGTCATCCACCAGCACTGGTCAGTCATCCACCAGCCCTGGTCAGTCATCCACCAGCCCTGGTTAGTCATCCACCATATCGGGTTAGCTCAATACACGCCGGTATATGACTCATACACAACAGCGTATAACTTATACACAACAGTATATAACTCATACACAACAGTATATAACTCATACACAACTGTGTATAACTCATACACAACAGCGTATAACTCATACACAACTGTGTATAACTCATACACAACTGCGTATAACTTATACACAACTGCGTATAACTTATACACGACAGCGTATAACTCATACACGACAGCGTATAACTCATCCCGGCCGGATTTACCGGGATTACATCCCGCAGAACTCGGAGAGACCCTGTCTGCATACGACGCACAGGCAGGTTGTAGGCCGGGAAACCTTCCCCCGCCCCTGTCTGCGGGTAGCGGTGGCTACCCACCGTCCGACCCTACGGTCGCCCGTTTTAATAGGGCGTAGGGACGGGATTGGGAAATATATATCGAAGTGGATGATTAGATATGGCGTCCCCCGAATTTGGAATAGATTCATTCCTCGTCAGATGCAAGAGTATTGATGATGCTGCTAAGTTCCACAACTTCGAGATTTGCTGGGCAATCTGTCCAGTTGTGACGCCAACAAACAATGATATCGCAGCCATCAGGTGAGTGGCCATGCTCGCGGAAGTTGCGACTTTCGTATTCAAACTCAATTCGCACTCGTTGCCATTTATCTGCCGCGACTTGTCTTTTGGCTTCACAGTCCGGATAACCAGCTTGGAGGATTTCAACAAGGTATCCCAACTCGCGCGCGACCATGCCGAAAAGAAACGCAACTCCTTCCTCGTTTACCGGTTCATGACGAAGTCCTCGGAAATCAATCGGATTTCCATATGCGGGACGATTTTCAAGTTTTTGGTATCGCCGCAAAGAGGCAATGGGAGTAGAATGGTCAGCAGATGACGAGGATGGTGAATCTACGAATGGAGCACGTGCTACTTCTATTGGAATAAGAGCGACGACATCAACCCATTCGGGTCGTGACTCGGCGAAGGAACGAAATTTTGCTGGGATGTTTGACCATGGACCAAATTTCTTCTCAAAAACCCCTGCGCTGTAAATGCCCTCCCTCCGATACTGGTCTCGTGTTGGTATACGTCGGGTACGTCGTACAATTTCTCCCCAGTCTTTTAGTAGAACGGAAGGATCAATGGGTCTGTTGGTTGAGTTCGGCTCAAGTCCTGCGGCACGAACTGCCTCTCGCCAACTTGGGAAGTGGCTAAGTACATGATATTCCGATATGCCAGAAGAACTTTCGAATTGAGCGCGGGAAGGGGGATGACCGAGTAACTTAGCCGCGTCTCTAATCGCATTGAGAATTTTGTCTTTGCTAGGGGACGAGGTTGTCATATTGCATCTTTTCTTTGAATTCCGGGGACGCCTACATAGTTCAGCAGAATCCTTCCAATTTCCCCAAATTACATATCTGATTATACTCAAGCAAATGGATTAATCAATATTTTGCCGGCTATTTTCCAATCACCCCGTTAATCTCCTTATTCATTTCTTTAACCGCCTGCTTGATAACGTCCTGCCAACTGAGATTCTGATATTTTACCACCTCTTTTATCGCCTTATTCTATGGTTGCTAAACAGAATAATTTTCCTAATATTATATATCCTCCAATAATTTGCTAACCTGTTCCGGCGAAGGCAGTTCTTTTCTTAATCCCGCAGGCAACCTGGTCGTTATTTTATAGGTGGCGACACCAATCGGTTTTCGGCTGTCCCGCAAGGCGTATTCCACAATAGTCCGGTCTTTATCACGGCAAAGAATTATACCGATAGACGGGTTTTCATTCCTCATTTTTACCAAATCATCCAGCGCGGAAAGGTAGAATTGCATCTTGCCGGTATATTCCGGTTTGAATTCGCCGACCTTCAACTCAATCGCGACCAGACATTTCAGACGCCGGTGATAAAGCAGGATATCAATGAAAAACTCCTGGCCGTTGATTTCAATACGGAATTGATTGCCCATAAAGGTGAATATTCCGCCCATTTCCACCAGGAATCTGTTCACCTTTTGTATCAAGGCGCGCTCCAATTCAAGCTCGCTGTGTTCCTCGCCCAATTCCAGGAAGTCAAAGGTATATTCATCCTTAACCGCGAGTTTGGCCTGGTTCCTGATTTTAACCGGCAATGCCTTATCAAAATTGGTCTGGTTAACCAGCGTTTTCCGGTATGTCTTATTGTCTATCTGATGAATCAGCACATTCTTTGACCAGCCGAATTTTCGGGCCATCCTGATGTAAAATTCACGCTCCAAGGCATCTTTGCATCGTTCAAAAATAATTATGTTATGCGACCAACCGATTTCTCGCACCAATGGTGCGAGTTTTTCATTATCACGGTATATCAGGTAAAAAGTACGCATTCGCCACAATCCGGAATCCGAGAATCCCTGCATTCCCGAAAACTCCCGCTGTAAATCTCTTGCCAAATTCTCAACGATGGACTTACCCCAGCCGTATTTCTCCTGGCGTCCGACAATTGACCTTCCGATATCCCAATAAAGCGAAACAAGATCCTTATTAACCGCCTTAAGCGCCTCGTATTGCGACTGGTAAACCCGATGCTTGATTTCCTGAAGCAATAACCGGTAATCATTGTTAGCGCTGATACGAGTTAATGATTTATTATCATTCATAATCTCAATCATTTAGGATTCGTGTTCGCTCCGCTCCAGTGGGTGCTCACGGTCACGCTTCGCTTAGAGCCCTATCGCGGTCAATCGCGGTCACGACTGTGTTCCATCATACCATTTTAACATTGCTTACACCAGGATTCCGGCTTCTCTATACTATTGCTCTGCTGATATCCTTATTCATTTCCTTAACCGCCTGCTTGATAGCGTCCTGCCAGCCACTTGCTTTTGCGTCCTTATATGCGTATATGATACTTCTGGCGGCGTTGATGATGGCGCCCAGACCGCCCTTGTTAAAATAGTCCTTGAGGTCGGATGCCTTAGCGCCCTGGGCTCCGTAACCCGGCACCAGAAATATGCTCTTGGGCATGAGTTGCCTGATGGCCTTGGCCTCGGCCGGGAATGTTGCGCCGACCACGGCTCCGACAGATGAATAGCCCTCCTTACCTCTTATCTTCTTGCCCACGTCCCCTACTTTCTCGGCCACCAGTTCGTAAAGTTTACGGTTGTCCTTGAGAAGCGCGTCCTGGAAATCCTTTGACCCGGGATTTGAGGTCTTGACCAGCACGAACAAACCTTTACCCTGCTCATCGCAGAGTTTAATAAACGGTTCAAGCGAGTCAATGCCCAGATAGGGATTGACCGTAATCGCATCAGCCGGCGAGTCCTTGAGAAAGGTCCGGGCGTATGCCTCGGCGGTTGAGGCGATGTCCGAGCGCTTGACGTCAGCAATGACTATCAGTCCTTTTTGGCGCGCATAATCCATGGTATCAAAGAAGCACTTGACGCCCTCGGCGTGGTATTGCTCATAGAAAGCTGATTGGGGTTTGACAGCCACAACATCATCCTTGATGATATCAATAATGGCTTTATTGAATTCGTATATGGCCTGGGCCGGAGAGGATGCCCCGACTGTTATCTCTTTGGGAATCAGGTCCAGGCGCGGGTCTAAGCCCACGCAGACGCAGGATTTCTTTTCCCGGATGGCCGCAATTAATCTATCTGCAAAATTCATCATATCTACTCCTCGTTAGCCACAAAGACACAAAGGCACAAAGAAAGCATATAAAACTTAGTGTCTTAGTGCCTTCGTGGCTATATTCTTAACGGTCAATCCTAATTGCCTGGCCTTAAACAAATCCCGTCTGCCGATGCGCAGGCGTATCTTGTAATATGTATCTAATATCTTCTTGTCCAGGATTATACCGTGCTGATGCAGGTAGGCCAGGAGCCGCCCGTTTTCCATCGGCACCTTGACGGTTAATGTCACCTGCCGGGCGCTGATTATCTTTTCCAGCCGCTCTTCCAATTCTCCGATACCCAGTCCTTTGAGCGCTGAAATCACGCAGGCATCAGGGAATTTTCTCCTGAGAATCTCCAACTCTATCTTGTCGGCCCGGTCAATCTTATTAAGAACAATGATGATGTCTTTATTGTTGCAATCTATTTCCTTTAGGACCGTATTGACTGCAGTAATCTGGCTTTCGGCATCGGGCGAAGAGGCATCCACGATATGGAGCAATAAATCAGATTGGCGCACCTCTTCCAACGTAGCGTGGAACGATTCAACGAGCTTATGGGGCAGGTTCCTGATAAAACCGACCGTATCGCTCAGGAGCACCTTTTGCCCGCTGGCGAATTCCCAGATATTGGTCTTGGTATCAAGCGTGGAAAAGAGTTTATCCTCGGTTAATTGGTCTATATGAGCCAGGGTATTCATCAGGGTGGATTTGCCGGCATTGGTATAACCGACCAGGGCCACGGTAAAATCCTCAGCCCGGGTCGCCACCTCTTCTTCCCGGCGCGTCTGAATCCTCTTGAGTTCCCGCTTCAGGGTGGTAATTCGGTCAAAGGCCAGACGCCGGTCCACCTCAAGTTGCTTTTCACCCGGGCCCCGGTCGCCCCGGACGCCTCCGCCGATACGGGAAAGGTGGCTCCAGAGGTGTTTTAACCGCGGCAGGGCATATTCCAGATGGGCCAATTCCAGTTGCAGTCGTGACTGATTAGTCCGGGCGTGGGTGCCAAAAATCGCCAGGATTAGCTCAGTCCGGTCAATCACTGCTATGCCCAGAATCTCCTCCAGGTTCCTGATTTGGGCCGGCGACAGGTCGTTATCAAAGATAACATAATCGGCCTGGTGCTCCCGGGCCAGTACGGACAATTCCTCGGCCTTGCCTTGGCCGATATAATAGGCATTGTCTGGTTTTTCACGCCTTTGGGTTACCTGGCCGACCACAATTGCGCCGGCTGTATATGCCAAAAGGGACAATTCCTCTAAAGAATTGATATTATCACGGTTTTTGCCCATTGACTGATGGACCACATCCACCAGGATGGCCTTCTTATTCTGGACGTTTAAATTAGTGTCTTTCACGGTAATATCTAATAATTTAACCAGCAATTTCTGATAAAGTCAATAATAAATTGACATATCACCCTGATAAATATAGAATCGCTATTTCGTGTTATGTTAATATTAAACACGTAAGTTGATGAGCGCCATAAGGGCGCCATGGCGCTTCGGCGCCATTTGGCGACGGTGGTAATTCACCCGTTCAATCAGCTTACTACATTATTATTTATGAACGGTGAATTATTAAGATTAATTGACAGCCTGCACCGGGAAAAGAAGATAAAGCCGGAGGCACTGTTTGCGGCCATAGAGTCGGCTATCTCGGCCGAGGTGAGCAGCCATCTTAAACTGAACGAAACGGTCAAGGTAACGATTGACCGCCAGAGCGGCAAAATCACGGCTGAGAGCAAGGAAGGCATCATTGACCCAACCTTATGGGGCCGGGTAGCGGCCCAGACCACCAAGAAAGCCATCTCCCAAAAGATCAAGGAAGCCGAATCCGAGGTTATTTATGCCACGCTCAGCACTAAACTATATTCCCTGGTCAGCGGAACCGCATTGCGGCATGAAGGCAATGACGTGATTGTCCTGGTGGAAGGCGTAGAAACCATCCTGGAGCGGAAAGAACAGGTGCCGGGCGAGACCTACCGCCTGGGCAGTATTGTCAAGGGAATCATCCTGACCGTGAAAAGGCAGGACGGCGGCATCAGGGTGATTATCTCCCGAACCCATCCGGAATTTGTCAGAAAACTCTTTGAGATAGAGGTTCCGGAACTGGCCGGGAAACTGATTGAGGTAAAGGGCATCTCCCGCGAACCCGGATTCAGGACCAAGATGGCGGTCTATTCGGACAAGCCCAATATTGATGCGGTCGGCGCCTGCGTGGGCGTCCGGGGCGCGCGCATAAAGAATATTGTAGAGGAATTAGGCGACGAGAAAATAGATGTCATAAAATGGAGCGAGCAGCCGGAATTATTCATAGCGGCGGCAATGAAGCCGGCCGAGGTCCAGGCCATTGAGATAGACACTGAAGCCAAACGCGCCAAGGTCTTTGTCAGCACGGACCAACTTGCCCTGGCTATCGGCCGGAAAGGACAGAATATTCGCCTGGCCTGCAAACTGACCCGATGGGAGATAGACGTCATGTCATCTGACCAGTTGCCGGCTGAGGAAACAGAACTGGCCAAGGGAAAGAATAAAAAGAAAGATGAAAAGCAGAAATCTCCGGCGGCTCCTGCAATAAAACAGCCACCTGAAAGTAATAATACCGCCCCGACAGGCGGTGGGTAACCACCGCAGGATAGGCCGGATTTAATCAATAATGAGAGTTTATCAATTAGCCGAAGAATTGGCGGTTACACCAGACGAATTAATCCAGAAGGCCAAGGAACTGAAGATTCCTATCAAGAGCGATATCTCCACCTTAGACAACAAAGCCATCGGGAAACTGCGCAAGGAAATAGAAAAAGATAAGCAGGCCGCAGCGGCTAAACAGGCCGCCGCATTGAGGGCAGAGAAAAAGGCATCTCATATCCGGGAATTAGCCGCCGCGGCGCTGACTCATCAGGAAAAACCCGCTCCGGTCAAGGCGTCTGCCCCGCAGGAAAAACACGTTCACACCAAAGTCCCGGATGATAAACCAGCCCACGTCAAGACAGCGGCTGATAAGCACGTTTCTACTAAAACTCCGGCCGATAAGCCGGACCTGACTGTCCAGCACGGCGGATCTGCCGGAGGCAAGCACGGCAAACCAGCAGAAACTATCGCCAAGTCAGCGAAACCTACTGTGGCTATACCACACGTGCCGTTAAAAGCGACTGCTCCGCTTCATAAGAGTGACAAGCCCGCCTCAAGCGACACGACACATAAGAAACCGGCCAACGTTCCGGCAAAAGCCCCGGCGCTGGAAGACGATATCCCTAAACCAACGCCTATTATTCCGAACCTGGCCAAGGAGTCCGACGATAAACCCATCCGGGCTCAGAATGCAAAGGACCTGGACTATTATTCCAAAGGCGCCACCGATCAAACCAAAGGAATCAGCGGCAAGGTTATCGGTATGCCCGCAACATTCGGCAAACAGAAACCATTTATCAAAAAGACCTTCTTCTTCAAGAAGAAATCCAGCGGACAGCCCCATCAACCAATAGTCAATAAACCACTGGAAAGAAAGGTCACCATAACCGGCCGGATTACCCTCAAGGAACTGTGCGAGAAGATGGGCATCCGGGCGAACATCCTCATCAAGAAACTAATGGAACACAACATCATGTCCGGAATCAATGACCCCTTGAGCGAAGATGCCCTGGTGCTTATCGGGTTAGAGTTTAATTACGAAATCACATTTGAAAAGCCCAAGGATATCGCGGCCCAGTTGGTCCACACCACCTCTGACAAGCCCGAAGACCTTAAAACCCGTCCTCCGGTGGTGACCTTTATGGGCCATGTGGACCACGGCAAGACCTCGCTGATGGACAAAGTCCGGTCGACCGATGTAGCGGCTTCGGAACACGGGGCAATTACCCAGCATTTAGGCGCCTATGAGGCGGTAATCAATAATAAAAAGATTGTCTTCCTGGATACGCCGGGCCACGAGGCATTTACCCAGATGCGTTCCAGAGGGGCAAATGTCACGGATATCGTGGTCATAGTCGTGGCGGCTGATGACGGCGTCATGCCCCAGACCGAGGAAGCCATCAGCCATGCCCGGGCCGCTAACCTACCAATTATAGTCGCCATAAATAAGGTGGACAAAAAGGAATCCAATCTTCACAAAGTCCGCCAGCAACTGAGTTCCATGGACCTGGCGCCTGAGGACTGGGGCGGCAAGACCATATTTGCCGAGGTCTCAGCCCTTACCGGCCAGGGCATTGACCATCTCTTGGAAATGATTCTACTGCAGGCGGATATGATGGAATTAAAAGCGAATCCCAACCGCCGCGCCTACGGAACGGTACTGGAAGCCAAACTCACAGAATCACAGGGGCCGATGACGACTATCCTGGTCCAGAACGGAACCCTGCAAATCGGCGATATTATCTTCTGCGGCGGCGCCTCCGGCAAGGTGCGTTCTATGCACAACAGCCGGGCTGAAGGCATATCGGAGACACCGCCTTCAACCGTAGTCAGGATAAGCGGCCTCTCGGCTATGCCTATGGCCGGCGATAAATTCTATGTAGTGGAAAGCGTCCAGACCGCTTCGGAAATGGCCCAGACCTATAACGAACGCAAGAAAGGCACTCTGGCCGGCCCGCAACAGCATACCACGTTGGAAAACCTTTATGACAAGATTACTACTTCCCAGACCAAAGAAATCAAAATCATACTTAAAACCGATGTCCAGGGCTCTCTGGAAGTAATTACCCAGTTGCTTAATAACTTCGCCTACAAGGAAGCCCGGGTGAAAATCATCCACAAAGGCGTGGGCCAGATTAACGAATCCGACCTGCTCCTGGCTCATGTCTCAGATGCAATTATCATCGGGTTCAATACCGCGGTGGAAGAACGCGCCAGGCCCCTAATGACCGAACACGGCGTGGACGTAAAAATATACAACGTCATCTACGATATCGTGGAAAATATCAAACTGGCCCTGGAAGGGATGCTTGAGCCGGAAAAGCGGGAAGTCACCATCGGCAAATTAACCGTCAAGGACATCTTCAAGATTTCCCGTCTCGGCACGATTGCCGGCTGTATGGTGACAGAAGGAAAGATAGAAAGGTCATCATCCGTCCGGGTCTTCCGCGATAAGAAGGCTATTTATGAAGGCAAGTTGTCTTCACTAAAACGTTTCAAGGACGACGTCCGCGAGGTCAATACCGGATTTGAATGCGGATTGAAGGTAGACGGATTTGATAACCTCAATGCCGGAGATATAATTGAGGCGTTCCTGATAGAAAAATACCTGAAAAAACTGACGGCTTCATCCTAAAAAACCACTATGAGCAATAACCGAATGGGCCGGGTGGCCAAGGAATTGCAGCGGGAAATAAGCCGGATAATCCTTTACGAACTAAGCGACCCGCGGCTGGGATTTATCACGGTGACCAGAACCGAGCCCTCGCCTGACCTGCTGTGCTCCAAGGTATTCGTAACCATCCTGGGCAATGAGGAGGCGCGCAAAACATCCATCACCCTGCTGAATAATGCGGCCAATTATATCCATAACCTCCTGATTAAAAGAATCAGGATGCGCTATATCCCCAAACTCTCGTTCCACTTTGATGAATCAGTTGAAAAGGAACTGAATGTCTATAAGTTGCTTGATAAAATCATTTGCGAAACCGCTTCAAAAGAGAAAAAGCCCAAGAAATTGCCGGCTCGCAAGCCACGGCTTAATCTGTGAAATCTGTGGCTATTTTTCTTGACATTGATACTAAATTTGTTGTATAAAAAACGGCAACATGATAAGGTAATTCCGTTCCGCCATAATACCGGGATGGAAAAGGAGTCAATTTATGACAAACAAAATCCCGTATCTCATAATCGGTGTCCTGCTCGGAATTATTGCCATCCTAATCGCAGACAAACTACCCACTCATAACGACATATTCGCGGCTCCGGACAAAGGAAGCGAAACTTCAGCAAACAACAACTACATTGCCATCGGGTCAATGACCAGGACAGATAACAACCTTCTCTGGTTAATAGACACCGCCAATAAGAAACTGCTGGTCTATGAATATGCGCAGGATTATTTAATCAGGTTACGAGCGGCACGTGATATCCAGTATGATGTCAATATCCCGGACGGAGTAGCAATGCCTTATCTCAAGAATTCAGATGAAGGACCTCCGCCAACTGCTATAAAAAAATTATATGAGGACATAAGAAAACAGCAGGAAAAAGATAAGCCCAAAGATAAATAAATAGTTATATGCCTAAATCATCCAAGTCCGATGAATTCTTTACATTTGACGAGGTCCTCAAGGAACTGAAACTCAGCGAGGACGAACTCAAAAAACTGGTCTCGGAAGGCGAGATACGCGCCTTTAAGGACGAGGACCGGATGAAGTTCAAAAAGGTGGACGTGGAAGGCAAGCGGCCCGAGCATATTACCGAACCCACGGTTATCCTCCCGCCCGACGAAGCTGAAATACCGGCCGCCAGCGATGACGCCACATTTATTGAAGAAGATACCACCAGCAGCATCGGCGCCACCGAGGATGTGCCGGTGGGCAGCGATACCGATGTTCATTTACCCGGCCTGGTTGAAGAAGCCGATGTCACCACGCCCATAGAATCGGTCCCTGACGACATCGGCGCCACCGTGCCTGAAGAAGAAATTGAAGTAGCCGAGACCATTGCCGAGGAAGGCGCTGTAGAGACCATTCCGGAAGAGATGGTGGAAACCATAGCGGGAAAATCTCCGCCGGCCGTAAGACCGAGATCCAAAATTTCCAGGTTTGCTCCCGCTCAAGCGGGACCATCCAGAGAGATGCAGATGCCATATCCGGAAATGCCCGTCTCGGTGACTATGCCTGTTCCCAAATTCAAAACCCCGGTAATATTCATCGTCTTCTTGAGCGTTATCCTGCTGTTCTTGTTTCTTATCGGCTCATTTATGGCTGATGCACTACGGGTCAGTTCCGGTCAGGGTAAATACCCCACCGGGTTCACCCGTGAATTCGGACAAACAATCCTTGATATTGTCGGGATAAAAAAAGAAGACGCAAATCTTGACAGATTCAAGAAAGAAGAGTAAAATTCCGATATAGTTCTAATCCCATTAGGGACGGTCGCCAAGCCCCACAGGGCCTGAAAACCGGAAAGGAGTATGAAATGGTAAACCTTAAAAAAATTGCAGTTGTGATAACTGCCGGCCTATTAGTAACCGGATGCGTATCACAGGCATCCTATCGTAAACTGGAGACAAAATACAACACTGATGTCACTGCAATGTCAGCCCACATCAGAGACCTGGGCGAGGCCAACAAAGCCGTGGACCAGGACAACAAAGGATTTGCCTTTGAACTCCAGAAAGCCAAACTGGAAAACGAGAAATTAAAACATGAGGCAAGGGTGGACGATGAGACCCTGACCAGGATGAAGGAAAATATCGTCCGGAAATTACAGGGGTTGATGGTAGATGGTGGAATTGTTGGATCGGACGGAAAAATTGAGTTCCAAGATGAAGTTCTCTTTTCACCCGGCAGAACAGAACTAAAACAAAAGGGCAAGGAAGTACTAAATAAAGTAGCCGATGTTATCAAAAGTGAACCTGGTTATATGATTCAGATATCCGGGTATACAGACAGTGACCGGATAGACAAAACCAAAGACCTCTATAAAACAGGTTCTAATTTTGAATTAGGCGCTATTCGGGCTTTATCGGTCCTTCTCTATATGGAAGACCAGGGTGTTGACCCGGGCAGAATGTTCTTAGTTAGTTTCGGCGAACACCGCCCCAAGGGCGCTAAGAAATCCGAGAACCGCCGGGTAGAGATTTCATTCATCAAAACCGAGACCGAAGCGAAGGAAGAAACTACCTCGCCGGAAGAAAAGACCGAAGAAACCACCCCGGTTTCTAAAGAACCGTCTAAGTAAATTAGATTATACACCAACCCCCTCATTCTACCAAGAGTGAGGGGGTTTTTCATTGCGCGCTTGATTTACTAATCTGATATGCTCTTCTTAAGGAATGCCTCGACATTCTTTATGTCCACGCCGCAGTCCTTGCAAGGGCCGTGCGGGCGGGTATTGGGCACAGCCAAAACCTTTTTGGGGAAGATGGCCTTGATGCCCCCGGCTAATTCCTTTTCACAGGCAATGGCAATAATCACATCAACCTGGGCTGAATTGACTTTTTCCAGCGCCATTTCGCTGCCTGACGCCACGGCGCATTTTACCCCGTAACGTTCGCTCATCTCCAGGATATCCTTAACCGTGCATTTGCCGCACCTTTTGCATTCAGCCAGGTCATTGATTATCTTTTGGGAGCATTTGGAATTCTGAATACAGTGCGAGAAAAGGAGCATCACCTTTTCAGGCGCCAGATATTTCTGCTTTCTGCCGCGCAGGAAATTGTTCAGTCCGATAATAATGTTATTCAACTTCTTTCCCAAACCTGTCTCCTATCTTCATGCGATACCCGTTAATAAATTCCCGCACCGTAAGCGCCCGGCTTCCGGCCGGCTTGACACTCATAATAGATAATCCTCCTGCCCCTCCGCAAGAAATAATCATTTCGTTATTGGTTATACCTCTAACGCTACCCGGTTTATTATCTTGCCCGGCCTCATCAATCTTTAGACGGGCTTGTATAATATCTACCTTTACGGAATCTTTCCCCGCTGGATTATAATATGTGTAAGCCCCGGGCCAGGGTTGCATCGCCCTTATCCGGTTGAGGACTTCTTGGGCCGGCCTGGACCAGTTAATCTCACCGTCCGCCTTTTTGAGTTTAGGCGCAAAGGTAACTTTGTTCTCATCCTGGGCTATCGGTTTTATCGTCCCTTTTTCTATATCATCTAATATACCCTGCACTACACCGGCAGATTCTATAGCCAGACGCTCGTCTAATTCAACCGCGGTTTCATCATTCTTTATCTCTACCGTCACCTGCTTAAGGATTGGCCCGGCGTCCATCTTTTCCACCATCCTGATTATGCTGACGCCGGTCTGCCTATCGCCGTTAAGGATAGCATAATTTACCGGCGCCGAACCGCGGTATTTGGGCAAGAGCGAGGGATGGATATTAATACAGCCGTATTGCGGCAGATTTAAGATATCTCTGCCCAACTTCTGCCCGTAGGCAGCCACGACAATCAAATCAGGTTTTTTATCATGCAACTGCTTAATAAATAACGGTTCATTAATTGATTCGGGTTGCCATATCTCTATCTTGTGCTTTATGGCTTCTTCCTTGACCGGCGATATGGCTGTTTCTTTAAGTCCCCTTCCCTTCTTGCTATCCGGTTGTGTAATCACCCCGATAAGATGGTGCTTCTGCTGTGTTACCAGCATCCTGAGCGCTGGGACAGCAAATGCCGAGGAACCGATAAATATTAATCTCATCCTTTTAACCGCCTATTACATCTATTATTAATCTGTGAAATCTGTATCTCATCTCTGGAATATCGGCAGATAGTCATTAGGTATCTGCAGGATTATGCAAGCCATTGCCGTGGCATAGGCCGGCCCGACATCATCTGTCCAGGAACCATCAGGTTGCTGAGAGACAATAATTTCATTCCTGACGCGCCCGAAATAATATTCCCAGTTCTTACCGCCGGCCTGGAAGAGCGCCTGAACCGCATAGTAATGTCCATAATAGTAATGATAATCGCCGTAGGAACCAGGCAGGTTTTTCGGATTCATAATATAGTTTATCCCGCGCTGTACTTCAAGGGTATTATATTCCCCGGCGCTCATCAAAGCGGTAACACCGGCCGAGGTCAGGGCAAATGAAATGCGCGAGGGCGGCGTCAACTGATAATTAAACGCGCCCATTGATCCTGGCAACGCTACATAGGATTTCTTGACATAACTGACGGCCTTATCAATTACTTCCTTGGGCACAGCGATGCCCACATTCCGGCAAGCCCTCAGCGCCTGCAAGGTGGTTACGGTTACCGAGATATCCGCATCAAGCGGCGAGGGCTGGTAACGCCAGCCGCCTTCAGGATGCTGGCTGTTAACAATCAGCTGGGCGCTGTTCTTTAACCGGCTCTTGACATCCTCCCGTCTGGTCATCCCATATACCTCAGCCAAAAAGAGCGTAGCAAACCCGTGTTCATACATCCGCGTGCCGTGTTTGGTGATGTAGCCATCGGTCTCGCGGGCGCAACTCAGGACAAACTGGACGGCCTTTTCCACGTTGGTCCCGTATTTACCTTTGCCCGGCACGTTGCCCTGGGCCAGAAAAGCAATGCCGGCAATGGCGGTAATGCCGACATTCTCATTCTCTTCGCCCTGGTAGGTATCATTTAACTTATAACCAATCTGGCAAGTCCAGGAACCGTTAGCGTTCTGGGTGCGCGCCAGATAATCCAAACCTTTTCCAACCACGTTGTTAACGTTGGTCTTATCCTGTGAGGACTTTTTGTCTTCACCCTGGGCTGAAGAAAGGAGCATCGGCAGAAACAATGTTACCATAAGAAGTAATGCGGTGACGACTCTAAAATTTGTGTCGGGATTGCCACGCCCTTCGGGCTCGCAATGACTGTCATTGCGAGAATGGTCTCGCCTTACCGAGACCAGACGAAGCAATCTCGTAAAATTGTTATTTCGTCTTTTCACCCCGTTAGAGATTTTATTAGTGTTATTGTCATTGGCTTTCATAATTACATTCCTCTAACTTTTATTAGCACTATTATGGCTACTTATTATCTCTAACGGGGCGAATCTACAGTTTCCTTCTTACTCTCTATCCGGTATATATTCATCTGACCTATAGAATTCCTAATAAGAAAATCGCCCACGACGAGCAGGTTAGCCGCCGGCTGAGCGTCTTCTTTTCCCTGGAGGAACTGCTTATTGATCAATTCGCCGGTTTTCAATCCTATTTCATAAAGCATATAATCATCTGAAGTAACGTAAATTTTACCATCAGTTATTGCGCCCTTTCCAATAAACCTGAAATCCTTACCAAAATAATTCTTGTCGTCCGCCTTCCACGCCACATCAGCGCCCTTATTAAGATTAAGACATATTATACCGGATTCGCCTGAAACCACCAGGAATCCGTCTTTAACGCCAACCAGATGCCGGACATTTCCTAATGGAGCATTATCGCCGTTCCAGCGCCAGAGTTCCTCGCCTGTATTGGCTGAAATCAGATAAAGGAATGGCGAGTCAATGGCCGTAACGAGAATCCCGCCCGAACGACTGGCGTCGTCCAGTCGGGCGGGCTGCCCCTGCTTCTCTGCAAAAGATGTATTATCTATGCGGATAATCGGGTTATTTATCCATCGTAATGGCAAATGGGGCGGGGTGTAGTTAGGCCAGGTGGTAGGAATGAAATATTCTTCGTATTTCTTCAGCCACTTAATGGCGCCGGTATATTTATCCACGGCTGTGATTATACCCATCTGAGAACAGTAGTAGATATTATCGCTATCCACTGTGACAGCCGAGGCCATCGGCTCGCGGCTGGGATTGTTAAAAAGGTTGGTCTCCAGGATGCCTGAACCGATGAAGGTCTTGAAATACACCGCGCCGTTCCGGGCATTGCAGGCAAATAGATAGTGCTCCGGAATGTCAACCTGCTTCGGCATCCGCAGGCCGGCCACATAGAGCACGTCGTTTTCCTCGGCCGGCGCAACAGGAAAAATAATATCCTCAAGAGGGTTGCCACCGTCTTTGGAATACGGCACCTTGTCGCTGGTCCATAATCTTTTTGCAGTTGAGGTATCAAGACATACTAATGAACGTCGCGGGAAAGGGTATTTGACATCAAGGAATCCTAACCGCCGCTCGTGCTTCTCATACGAACTAATCAACGGCGCATACAATCTCTTGCCATCAGCCGAGAGCGTAACCGTGTTAATCGTCCGCTCCTCCTGGAACCCCTGGTTGGAGGTGTCATCCTCCACCTTCCATTTTACCTTCATTTCTGCCTGTGCCCCGTACGGGGCAGACAGGTCATACGGCATCTTTTCGTCTTTTAACTCCGATAATTCAAATGCATAGATACCCGAACCGGTGGGCAGGTAAATCATATTATTACTTACCGCCGGAAAATAAGGGATGGACTCCTGCGGCGCTATCGGGTAATTAATATTCGGGTTATTAGGAGGCCGGCGGGACAGATTGACAACATGGTTCGGCAATTTGAAATAACTGTTCCAAGAGAATGAATATCCTTTCCCTATTAGCGGGACTGTCTGCGGACTTGTAGCGGATTCTTCGGTAGACCGGGCGGGCATTATCTTTGAACGGGTATTATTACCGCAATAGGTCTGCCACTCAACATCTGATGGTTTCCCTGCCATAATATCCTCAACTATTTTACGCTCAAATAATACTTCCGCATCCCGGGGGTGGTTCAATTTCAATTCGCGATAATAACCGGATGCTTTAAACAATTCACCTCTTTCCAGATGCCAGCGTAAAAGAAGCGTCAGGGCCTGGCGGCCTGATTCGGTCAGCGCATATCTTTCCGCCAGTTGCTCCAGTTTATTTATGTCCAGACGATTCTTAACCACATTCTCAAAGACGTGCCTGGCCACGGGCTCGAACATATTATTATATGTCTTCCGGCCTTCAGCCGGCATATTTCGCAGGGCATTCCGGCAGAAATATTGAACACCCCAATAGAGGTCATTGTTACGAAGTCGTAACCCCGCCGAAGCGGGATAAACTCCGTCCCGCCCGTCCCGACGAATGTCGGGAATCGCACCCAGCCCATCGGGGATGGGCTGGTTCAGCCCCCAGCGGGGGCTGGACACGGTTATTTCGGGGCTCGCCCCAGTTTTATTATTCAATACGGACGCATTTATCAGGTATTGGGAATAGAGTTCCAACGCCTTCTGGTAATTCTCTGCAACGGCTTTCCAATCCTGTTCCTTTTCGGCTCTGGCGGCGGTTTTAATAAGTGCTTGGGCTTCAGGGCTGAAACGGATATGGGCCCGGCTCGGCTCTAACTCCTCTGAACCAATAACCTTGGCCCAGGAATCAGAGGCAAACGTGACCGAAAAACACAAAACAAGCAGGATAATAATGTAACGTTTCATAGAAATAATTATATCAAGTAACCCTAAAATGGTCAAGGGAAATTATAGCCACAAAGAACACAAAGACAAACCCCTTTTATCACACCCAGCCCTGAACCAGTAGCGGTTCAGGGCTGGTTCAGCCCCTGCACGCAGGGGCTGGACACGGTTCCCCCTTATGGCCCGTACGGGCCATGGCGACAAAGACGCCATTAAAGGGGGTGAGAGGGTTGTTATCTTTGTGTCCCTGCCCCGTTAGAGGCGTTATAAGAGTATCGGTTAGCCCCGTTAGAAGC
>JBBTIZ010000016.1:0-2061 GCA_038059695.1 Planctomycetota bacterium | reverse complement strand
ATAACGGTATTTTACAACAGGATTTAACTGATTAAACCGATTAAGAGTAACGTCAGCTAAATCCAGTTGTGACTAATTAGTTTACTCCGCTTACTCCTGGCTTTAATTATCCGCTTAATCCGTTCAATCCCGTTGTAAATAATCTTAATTAGTATTCTTCTCTGTCCGAGCGTAACTTCTTCTTAATGGAATGCCGGTGCTTGGTTTCAAGACGTGTTAACCGGGCGGCCCGAGACGGCCTGCGCTTCTGACGGCGCACCTTTTCCATTTCCTGGCGTCTGGCCTGTGCCCTCTTGCGGTAAAGTTCCTCTATCCGTTTCACCAGAATCTTCCGGGCCATAATACGGTTAGCTGCCTGTGAACGCTGGCTCTGGCATTTGACCTCTATGCCGGTCGGAATATGTTTCAGATATACGCAGGACGCGGTTTTGTTGACATGCTGGCCGCCCGGCCCGCCTGATGAAATGAACGACTCCCTAATGTCTTTTTCATAAATGCCAAATTTAGCCATTCTTTCCGAAATGTTATCTTTCATATTGTTTGGCTATCTCTATCAGCAGTTCAAACCGTTCCCCTGCCTGCGCATCCTGCAGCCCGCCCAGACCGCAAGAAGGCGTCAGGATTGACTGCTTCATCAAACGCTCTTTATCCACTCCCTTTTTAACCAATTCAGCCAGTCCTTTATCCAATATGACAGACAGCTCTTTGACTGACGGCAATCCATCCATCACAATCGAAGGCACGATGCCCCAAGCAATCACGCCACCCCGGTCGATGTATTCCCTGACTTTATCCGCATACAAGGCCAGTTTATCCGTAAATCCATAGGCGTCAAAGTTCAGTATGTCTATCGGGGTCTCCATTATCATCGCCCAGTCCGTATTGCCGCAACAGTGGATGCCCACCAGGGCGCCGTCCTTGTGGATGGCGTCTATCACCTCAGTCAGTTGGTTGATGACGGTCTCGCGGCTCAGGGGTATGAAAGCCGAGCCATAACCCATCAGATACGGCTCATCCAGAAAGATGATACTCGGCAATCCCATTTCGGTGAATTTCTTAATCTGCCATCGGGCCTTCATTATCAGATTCTTAATCAGCACATCAGCCAAGAGAGGATGATGCATAATCGCCCGGCCTTCTTTGTCCGTAACCAGGGCTCCGAAGGTCAGCGGCCCGGTTATCTGGCCTTTGATATACAGCGGCTTTAACTTCTTGGACTTAATCTGGCTGGTCATCTCATAAAATCCGGCCGCATAATCCTGGGATATGGCGAAAGCATCCAAATCGCCGGCCAGGTATTTCTCGTAAAAGCGGGCCGTCTCCTTCTCAAGCTGGTCGGATGCGGTATCTATGTGGAATATATTCTGTTCCGGGTTAATAACCAGCCCGGGCAGTCCTTCACTGAATTGGGTACCCATGCCTTCCAAGAAAGTCCGTTGGGGCAGTTGTGGCCAAAATGGAATCTGCTTAAGATATTTCAGGACCAAATGAACCGATTCCTTGGGGTCGATGTAAGGGATACTGCCGATACCGGTTGGAGTAAAATTAAAGTTCATTTAAGGGTCAGCAATTCTAATCCCGCATCCGACCGCAGGGACGGCATAAGTTAAGTTCTAATCCCGCCCACAGCGGGATAAGATGTTCTAACCTCGCTACGCTCGGAGAACATCTAATGGGCCCGGCCCGACTCGAACGGGCAACCAACGGATTATGAGTCCGCTGCTCTACCATTGAGCTACGGGCCCCGATTAACAGGCACGCAATATAAACAATATCGGCTGGGTGGTCAAGATAACTTATCAGTTTTTTGCTGATACTCGAAATGACGTATTATTAATAGAACAACCCGGGAATAGAGTAATCTAAATCCCGGGCTGTGGCTATTTAGTCCCGACAAAAACTGTCGGGATAAGAGCCAGTACGTCGCCTGCTCCTACTGGCTCTAATATTTAGCGGTCAATCTTATAAACGCGCCTTTGACTTTGTAATCCCTACCCAAGGTCGTTAGGTCATCTGAGAAGTCGACCATGTTGTACCCAAACCCGAAGAGCAGGTTGTTGC
>JBBTIZ010000015.1:1987-20654 GCA_038059695.1 Planctomycetota bacterium | reverse complement strand
GGCCGGACCGGCTGGATATCCCCTTTTTCATTACAAGTATATCTTGACTTTGTCCATTGACACTAGTTAACCCTGCGACTTGAACCGGCGTATATTTATCTATGTTTGAACCATCTCCTAACTGTCCGTATAAATTATACCCCCAGGTCCAGACTGTCCCGTCTGATTTTAGAGCAAGTGAATGAGAATACCCGCTTGCTATTTTAGTTACACCAGTTAATCCGGAAACCTGAACTGGTGTAGGACTATTGGTGGTAGAATTGTTTCCTAACTGACCATAATTATTCAATCCCCAACTCCAGACAGTATCATCGGTCTTAAGCGCTATGGAATGGTCTCCTTTACCTGCAATAGCAGTAGCATTTTGTCGTGGGACACATTTGACCTCCTATACCTGCCTATTTACTTGAGGTGGAGGTTAACGTTTTCTGAAAATAGCCCTTTGGGATAATCAATGATGCTTAATCTTTGGCCTGTCCTGCTTACTCTTTTTTCTCCGTATTAATGGTGCAGGTGTCTTCGGCCCGGGCCTGTTTGGGCACTAAATCCAGCGACCGGGTGACCAGTTCGCTCTCGCCTAAACTGGCCAGTTTGCCGAAATCCCGGAATCCGGTCTCACCGGCCTTTACTTCCATTTCGGTCATGGGTTGTAAACTGGCCACGGCCCAGACCGTCTCCGTGCCGAAGGGCGGCGTGACCGCAATGTCAAAGTTCATCTTGCCGTCCGGTATGGTGTAAACAACGTCCGCCTTGACCTTGTTGTCGCTGCTGTAGCCGTTGGGGAAAAGCATCTTGACCTGGCCGGACGCGTCCCGGTGATAGAGATAGATGTAGCCGTCCTTATTGGCCCGGAAATGGAATTTCAGGGCCTCGCCTTCCTTATATGCCTGCGCCTTGCCGTCGTTGACCCAGACCTTGATTTTGAATGCTTCGTCAACTGCCTGAGTAGGTGCTATGTCAGTGCCTCCCGGTGCGCCACCTACGGCGTGCTCCCGACCAGCGCTTCGCTCAGGGGAATTAGTTTTGCCAGCAGGCGATTGATTCTTATAGAAGATAAATCCGGCGGCCAGGAAGAGCACCAGGGCCACGGCGGCGTAGGCCAGATTGCGCGTCTTCTGTTTCCGGCGCGCTACATCCGAGATTATCGTGGCGTCCAAGACCGAACCCTTGGCGTGAATCAGCCCGCTTTTCTGCTTGAAGCCGCTCAGGTCCTCCAGCATCTGGGCCGGCGATGCATAACGCATCTCCGGCTCCTTGTGGACGCACTTCATTATGATATCTTCCAGCTCCTTGGGGATATCCTTATTAAATTGTGACGGAACCGCGACCGTATCATAGATATGGTGGCGAATCATGCTGATGGCGGTCTCGCCTTCAAAGGGTATCCGGCCCGTGGCCATCTCGTAAAGCACGATACCGAGCGAATATATGTCCGAACGGATATCGGCCGTCTTGCCCATGCCCTGTTCAGGCGAGATGTATTTGGGCGTGCCGATAATCGTGCCGGCAATGGTGGCGTCCTTGCCGCTGGCTGATAACTTGGCCAGACCGAAATCCATGACCTTAATCTTTGAGGCCAGGATATTGATAGCGTTGTCTGCACCTGGCTTGGCCACGGAGCTGGAATGCGCCACCATGATATTGGACGGCTTGATATCGCGGTGGATGATTTTGGCGGCTGATTCCCAGGCCGCATTGAGCGCCTGGGCCACCGATTGGGCCACGTAGATTATTTCATCGGTCGAGAACTTATAGCCGCTGTCCACGAAACTGCTCAGGGGCTGGCCGGCCACGTATTCCATGATGAAATAATACGAGCCCTCGTGCTGGCCGGCTGAATAGACGTGGATGATATGGTCATCGGTGATTTTAGCCAGGATTTCCGCCTCGCGCTTAAAGCGGCTGACGAATTCCTCGTCCCGGGTCAGGTCGGACTTGAGGATTTTTATGGCTACGGCGCGGTCCAGCGATTTCTGGCGACCATGATAAACCTCGCCCCAGGCGCCCTTGCCGATTAAGCGGTCTTCGTATAACTCAAATTCACCAATCATCTTCGGAGGCATGTAATTAGTATACCAAAACAATTATAATAATCAAGAAAATCTTTTAACCACAGATATACACGGATAAACTAAGTATCTGTGTTCATCCGCGTTAATCTGTGGTTGCCTTTCTTATGCCGCAAAGTAATTTTATTCTTGATTTGTTTCCCTATTTCTGGTAGAGATTATCCCGTATGCTTGAATCTGAAATACACCCAATATATATGAAGGAGGCGATTAAGGAAGCGCTTAAGGCCCTGGATGATAATGAGGTGCCGATTGGCGCTGTCATCGTACATAAGGATAAAATCATTGCCCGAGCCTATAACCAACGGGAACGGCTGAAAGACCCGACGGCCCATGCGGAGATGATTGCCCTGACTCAGGCCTCGGCCTATCTGGAGGACTGGCGGCTGAACGATGTGACGCTGTATGTGACCATAGAGCCGTGCATAATGTGCGCCGGGGCTTTGGTTAATGCCCGGGTCAAGCATCTGGTCTATGGCGCCGATGACCCCAAGGCCGGCGGATGCGGCTCGATTGTCAATGTGGTCAACGACAAGCGGCTCAATCACCGGATTGAGGTGGTCTCAGGGGTAATGGCCAAGGATTGCCAATGGTTGATGAAGGAATTCTTTAAGAAGAAGAGGAAAATATAAAACTCGCCACCAAGACACTAAGACACGAAGAAAACAATTCATTAATTTCTTCTTAGTGTCTTTGTGCCTTCGTGGCAGAAATTAAGAAGCTTTCTTGAATTGCGCCCGTAGCTCAACTGGATAGAGCTTCTGATTACGGATCAGAAGGTTGCAGGTTCGAGCCCTGCCGGGCGTACGTTCTAAACAACAGGATTAAACGGATTTAGCAGATTATTCCGTTTAATCAGTTAAATCCTGTTGTAAATATTTCAGGAGGGATACCTGAGTGACACCCGCCGGGGTCGAGTCCGCCTATGGCGGAAAAGCAATGACCTTAAAGCCCTTACTTAAACACGGAGAGGTTGCTGAGTGGTTGAAAGCGGCGGTCTCGAAAACCGTTGTCCTGCTTATGCGGGACCGTGGGTTCGAATCCCACCCTCTCCGTTTTAAAGAACCACAGATAAACACGGATAAACACAGATATGATTAGAGCGATTCATTCAAGTTGTTTTTATTTATGTTTGCTTCTCTGTTTCTCTGTGGCTAATCTCTCCTACGCAGATGATACCCAGTCCGCCATTGCCTCGGCCGTCAAGGGCGAATACCAAAAAGCTATAAAAGACGCAGAAGGGGTTCTGGCAAAATCACCTGACAATCTCCAGACGCGGCTGGTCTTGAGCCATCTCTATCTTGAGACCGGCGAATATGCCAAGGCCGAAGCCCTGCTGGAATATTTTCCGGCCTTGAGCGAATCCGCAATCACCGCACTCAAGCCCCGAGACCTGCTCTGGCTGGCCCAGGGCACATGGTTATACGCTACGCGCAAGGGCGACACAAACTTGTTCCAGAAGGTGGTGCGTGATTTACTGCCACAGATAGAGAAATCATCGAATGACCCGGCGCTGCGCTCGGCGCTCTATGTATTCTGGGGCAATTGCTATCTGGAAAAAGGGGATTTACCGGCCGCGGCCGGATGTTTCAGCGATACCTTAAAGACCAACCCGTCTTCGACAGAAGCGCACCTTGGCCGGGCCAAGTCCTGTTATGCAGTTTCAAACCGGCAAAAGGGGCTTTCTTACCTCGATATGGCAATAAGTTTATCATCAGCATCCTCTGCTACCGCATCAACTATATTACCCATTTCCTCAATCCGGGCTGAGGCATACAATCTCTTGGCTATGTTCATGCTGATGAACGAACGTTTCTCTCCGGCCCTTGATTCGGTGAACAATGCCCTGGCTATTAATCCCAATTCGGTCTCGTACCGAGCCACCAAGGCCAGCATCTACTATCTTAATAACAAGATGCCGGAGTTTGACCAAGAGTGCCAGGCGGTTCTGGAGGTGAACAAGAAACCGGCGCTGTTCTATCTGATTATCGGAAACAACTGCGACCAACGGTTGTTTTATAACGAGGCAACCGGATTTTACGAGAAAGCCCTGGCCCTGGATGAGCATCTCTGGGACGCCCGGATTGCCACGGGTTTTAATTATATGCACCTCGGGCCGGCTTATGAAGATAAGGGCCGGAAATTACTGGACGAGGCATTTGCCCGCGACCCGTTTAATATCAAGGTCCATAACATGCTTAAGGTCCTTGATGCGCTCCGGGATGAATTTGAAGTGGTCAAGACCATAAACTTTGAGATTAAGATGCATAAGGACGAGCGATTCCTGCTGGAGCCGTATATGACGGAGTTGCTGGAGAATGCCTATGATAAATTCACCACCCTCTATCAATACAAACCGATAACTCCGTTATTGGTCGAGGCATTCCCGAACCATAATGATTTCTCAGTCCGGCTGATGGGCTTTCCCGGATTCATTGCGGCCCGCGGGGTGTGCTTTGCCCGGACCTTCCTGGTCCTCTCGCCCAAGGCCCAGGAACAGATGGCCGAACGTTTCCACTGGGGCTCGATTACGGTCCACGAGTTTATGCACATCATCACCCTGCAGATGAGTAAGTTCCGCGTGCCGCGCTGGTTCACCGAGGGCTGTTCGGTCTATGCCGAGAAACTCTACAACCCGGCCTGGGGCGAGGAGATTGAGGACGACCTGGTCAAGGCCATCTCGGAGAATAAACTCAAACATCTGGCTGATTTCGTAGACCGGCGCGACGCCGACATCACCCATTCTTATTATCTCAGTTCGGTTATCATAGAATACATCCATAATAAATACGGGATGGAAACGATTATTAAGATGCTTAAAGGTTGGGGCGCAGGCAAGAATACCGAGACGGTCTTCAAGGAATACCTGGATAAGACCGTGGATGAATTTGACGCGGAGTTCTTTGGCTATTTTAATAGCGAGTTCCTCAAGGGCATTAATTTCAAGGAGTTCGAGAAGACGTTCAACAATGCCCGGGAACTATATAAACGCAATAAAATACCTGAAGCCATTGATGAATTCATCAAAGCCAAGCAATATTTCCCGCGCTATACCAAAGCGGGCTTCAGTCCTTACCATTACCTAATTTCTATCTACAAGGAACAGAACCAGACGGCCAAGATGTATGCCGAGATTGAGGAGCTGGTTAAGATTAATCACCTTGATTTCACCAGTCAGATGAAACTGGCCAAACGCTATCTCTCATTAAAGCAATATGACAAACTGGCGGCTCTCTTAAAAGATACGGTCTATCTGGAGCCGGAGAGCATCCAGTTGCATAATTATCTGGCCAAGGGATACCGGGCCCGGAAACAGTATGATACCTCACTGCAGGAATACGACATAGCCATCCGGTTAACGATGAGGAGCGCGTCCAGCGAACGGAATAAGGTGTTGGCTGATTTTTATTGCGCTGAAGCGGAGATTTATTTAGAATTGAGTAATAAGCCCAAGGCCCGGGAGACGCTCCATAGGGCAGAGGGATTTTATCCTGACTATAAAAAGATTGGGGAGTTATTAAGGAAATGCGACCCCCGTTAGAGATAGGTCGTCCCACTGGGACGACCGTAAACAATAATTATGAATACTCAAATATTATTATGTTCCGTAAAATAAGAAAATATATTTCCTTCTCTCAGGCATCTCTAACGGGGCGAGCAGTTACTTTCATCTTTTATCTTTCATCTTTTATCTTTCTGGCAACGGGTTGCGCCGAGCACCGGATTCTGATTACCTCAGAGCCGGCCGGCGCCAAGGTCGCGCTGGACGGCCAGGACAAAGGCATCACGCCCCTTTCGGTGCCGTTTACCTTCTACGGCAAACGCGAGGTAATTGTAGAAAAAGACGGCTACCAGACCTATAAATCCATCATCCCGGTCAGCGCGCCGATATTCCAGGTTTTCCCTTTTGATATTATGATGCTTCTTGTCCCGTATCCTTTTGTGGACAACCACTCGTTCTATTTCATCCTGGAAAAGCAGGGTAAACCAGATATCAAGAAATCATTAGAAAGAATGGAACGTCTCAAAGACCACTTAGAGGAAAAGTTGAAAGAAGACGGGACGGCTAAACCCCGTTAGAAAGTTCTTATTTGGCAGGAATACTCAATAATATAATTTTTATACTTTTAGTGGTCTTTCTAACGGGGTAAACCGGATAGGAAATAAATGGGCAGCGCATCGGCAGATAAAAGGAAGTTCCCCCGTGTCAATACGCGTTTTGTGGTATCGTATTGTCCGCTGGAGCGCCAGGACGCCCTGGATATATCCCAGACCAAGAACCTGAGCATCGGCGGGATGGCCATAACCACCAGCGCCCAATTCCAACCCGATGCCAAACTTATCATGAAGGTGCGGGTGCCCTCGGCACGCGAACCGGTTGAGATTATCGGACGGGTTATAGAATCATCGCCTATGGGCAAGATGGCGGTCTATAATACCAGGGTTGAATTCCTGGCTATAGACGAAAAATACCGCCAGGCAATTATAGATACAATAAGCCATAATCTAAAGAAGACCTAAGCGAAGCGTGACCGTGAGCACGGCAATAGCCACGCGGAACGAGACATAAGAATGAATTCAACTATAAATAGATTCAGAGGCAAACGCGTTACGGTAATGGGCCTGGGACTCTTCGGCGGAGGCGTGGGCATAACCCAATGGCTCCATAAAGCCGGAGCCAGAATAACTGTTACGGATATCAGGAAGCCAGCCGAACTGAAGGAATCTCTCCGGGCGCTATCTAACCTAAAGAACATCACCTATCATTTGGGCGGACACCGGAATAATGATTTCACCGAAACTGATTTAGTCGTGGTCAATCCGGCTGTTCCGCCTGATTCGCCTTATCTGAAACTGGTTAAAAAACACCGCATCCGGTTGGAGACGGAAAATAATATCTTCTTCCAACTCTGCCCGGCGCCTATTATCGGCGTCACCGGCAGTAACGGCAAGACCACCACGGCCTATCTGCTAGCCGAAATGCTTAAAACCGCCAACAGAAAGGTCTGGCTGGGCGGCAATATCGGTAAAGAATCACTACTTGCCAATATCAACCGGATTCATAAAAATGATGTCGTTATTCTTGAATTATCCAGTTTTCAATTGGAAGACCTCGGCCGCATCGGAAAATCACCGCATATCAGCGTGGTTACCAATATTTCGCCCAATCATCTTGACCGGCACAAAACTATGAGGAATTATATCAAGGCCAAGAAGTCAATCCTGCGCTATCAGAATAAATCTGATTATGTAATTTTAAACCTTGATGACAGAGAAGTCCGCCGATGGTCAAGGGAATCCAAGGGCAAAACCCTGTATTTCAGTCATTCCAAGCATCCTTCTAACGGCGCTTTTATTCATAATCATAAATTTCATGTCTCATCTAATAGCGTTAAACATGCCGTTTGCGATGTTTCAGAAACTATATTGATGGGTGATTTCAACCAGGAGAACATTGCGGCGGCCCTGGCCGTGGCCGGAATCTTTAATATCCCGACTTCTCATCTGGCCGACGTTATCAGAACGTTTCCCGGAGTGGAACATCGACTGGAATTTGTCTCGGAAATATGCGGCGTAAAATATTACAACGACTCCATAGCCACCAATCCGGCTTCAACTATCGGAGCAATAAATGCGGTTAGCGGCAATCTGCATCTCATCCTCGGCGGTTATGACAAACAATTACCCTTTAACAAACTGGCAAAGATAATCATCCGAAATTATCAACGTATCAAAAGCATTATCCTGATAGGCGCAACCGCTGATAAGATTGAAGATGCCTTATTGAAATACGGTTCGTATCATCTACAGAAAAATCTTGTTCTGTTAAAATCCGGGTCTCTTGCCGAAACTGTCTTGCTGGCCAAACGAATCGCCAAGTCCGGCGATACGGTTTTACTGTCGCCGGCCTGTGCCAGTTTTGATATGTTCCGCAACTTCGCCGAGAGGGGCGCGTTATTTAAAAAGATAGTCAAAACGTTACCGTAATAAGAATAATAAACCAACCAGCCAATCTTACAAAAAGTAACGTATGTTCACCCCGTTAGAGGCGGCTAAAGCAATAAAACTAATTATTTAATCAGGCCATGAATGATAAATTTATAAATACTCCGGCTTGCAATCATCAGACGGCCGCCTCCGGCGGCCTGCCTCTAACGGGGTTCAAATTAGGCAAAGTAATTCTTTCCCCGCCGATTCTCATGGCGCCGATGGCCGGGGTAAGCGACCTGCCTTTTCGCCTGATTACCCGTTCATTCGGCTGTAAGTTTGCCTTTGCCGAGATGATTAGCGCCCGGGCCCTCTCCCATAAAGGCAAAAAAACCCACAAGATGATTGCCTCGGTCCCTGAAGACAAACCGCTCGGCGTGCAACTGCTTGGGGCTGAAGCCGTTTTTATCCAGCAGGCCATAGAAATATTAAACCAATCTGATTTTGAGGTGTTGGATTTTAATGCGGCCTGCCCGGTCAGGAAAGCGACCAACCGCGGCGAAGGCGCGGCGCTCCTCAAAGACCCAAAAAAACTCCATAAACTGCTCAAGATTATCGCCAGTGAATCCAGATTACCGGCCTCGGTAAAAATACGCTCGGGCTGGGATGAGAAATCAATCAATGCCGTGGAGGTGGCGCAACTGGCTGAAGATGCCGGCGTAAAGACACTCCTGATTCACGGCCGGACCAAGGCGCAAAGCTATAGGGGTAAGGTGGATTACGATATCATCCGCCAGGTTAAAGAGGCGGTAAAGATACCGGTGGTGGGCAGCGGCGATGCCCTCTCGCCGGAACTGGTTAAAAAGATGTTTGACGAAACCGGCTGCGATGCAGTGGCCATTGCCCGGGGCGCCCTGGGCAACCCCTGGATATTTCCCCAGACCGTCCGGCTTCTCAAGGATGGCGCGACAGCGCCGCCACCTTCGCTTGATGAACCCGAAGGGACCGCGTCCAGCGAACTGATTAAAACGATGCACAGGCATTTTGAATTATCCTGCGGCTTCCACGGCGAGCGGATTGGCGTAATTATCTTCCGCAAGTTCTTTTATTGGTATACCAGAAGAATCGCCGGTATAAAACCCCTTAGAGAAAAGGCATTCCGCGCCAAAACCAAGGAAGAAATAATAAACATTATAAATGAATTAAGGCAGACGGCTTTAATACCGCATCCTCAATACAAAGAGTTGACGAATTGATATATCTTTGATAGATTAATATTCTAATATTTAAAAGGGTGGTTTTATGGAAATAAAACGTATTGCGGGGAAAAACAAGGGCCAGGTGATGCTCTATACCCTAAGCACCTGCATCTGGTGCCGGAAGGTCAAGGATTTACTCGGCCAACTCGGCGTGGAGTATTCCTATGTGGATGTTGACCTTTTGGAAGAATCAGAGAAATCAAAGGTTGTTGATAATATTAAGAAGTGGAACCCGACCTGCTCCTTTCCTACTATGGTCCTCAATGACAAGAAATGCATCGTGGGTTTTGCCGAGGATGAAATTAAAACAGAACTGGGAAAACCGTAAACACGAATATGACGAATGACACGAATAATATAAGCGAGGAAGAGATTCAAAGGTTATACAAGAATCTAAACCGCGAGGCAAAACAGGGCGGGTATAATCTCAACCCTGATTTAGAGTTCACCCAGAGTTTAATCAAGGGCTTGCTCGTAAATGAGAAACGCTATGGCTATTGGGCCTGTCCTTGCCGGCTGGCTTCCGGCAAGAAAGACGAAGACCTCGATATCATCTGCCCCTGCGATTACCGCGATGCTGATTTGAATGGCTACGATGCCTGCTATTGCTGTCTGTATGTATCGGATAAGGTAGTGCGAGGCGAGAAAAAAGCCACTTCAATACCTGAACGCAGACCGCCCCCTGATAAGAGAAAGTTAAAACAGATGAATGATAATGCATCCAAACCATCTGGCGACAAGCAGATGCCCTTACCTGTATGGAGATGCAAGGTCTGCGGATATCTCTGCGCCCGGGAAGAACCGCCCGAAACCTGCCCTATCTGTAAGGTGAAAAAAGAACGGTTTGAGTTATTTATCCCCTCGGGCAGGCCTGCCGATAAGTAGCCGCAAATTATTTCTATAAAGACATTGACTAAAGATGAAAGTAAAACAGACGCCGAGTGATTTTATCGTCCGCGAGGTCAGCAATTATACCCCTTCAAAGGAAGGAATACAGGCGGTTTACCGGCTGAGCAAGACCTCGGTCGGCACCATAGAGGCGATTAACCTGATTCTGCAGTTATGGAATATCCGGCGCCCCTTGCTCTCCACCGGCGCCCTCAAGGACCGCCACGCCCAGACCGAACAGATGATTTCTATCTGCCGCGGGCCGACCAAGGATTTGCAGCACCACTCCATCAACCTAAAATACCTGGGGCAATCAGACCAGCCCATCAGGCCGGATTCGTTTTCCGCCAATCATTTTACCATTGTCCTGAGGGACTTATCCAAGAGCGATACGGAAAAGATTCAGGAACGCAGCAAAGAAATCGACCAATCCGGCGTATCAAACTATTTTGACGAGCAGAGATTCGGGTCAGTCCGGGGCGGCAATGAATTCCCGGCCAAGCAACTGATTAAACGCGACTATGAAGGAGCGCTGAAAACCGCCCTAACGGCTACATCAAAAGAAGACCGTAGTATCGTCAGACAAACCAGACAAACTATCGCCGAGAACTGGGGCAACTGGAAGAAATGCCTTGAGTTACTGCCCAGCCGTTCCCCGGAACGCTCTATCGTTAATTTCCTCATAATGCGTCCCTTTTACTTCAGGCAGGCATTTGAAATGATGAATCCCAACCTGGTCCTGCTCTTCCTGCATTCTTACCAGAGTTTCATCTGGAACAAGGGGTTAAACCAGTTGCTTCTCAAATATCTCGGCTCGGCGAAGAAAAAGAGCAAAAACATCATTAAGACGCCCTATCTTTTGGGCGAATTCATATTTTACCAATCACTGGGGAGCAATGTCCTTAAGGCGCTGAAGGAATTATCCATTCCGTTTATGACCCATAAAACCGTATTCCCCGATGAGACGACGTCTGCCATCTTCTCGGAGATTCTCAAGGAAGAAGGCATCCCCCAGAATGATTTCCGGATTCACGGAATGGAAAAGACCTATTTCAGAAGGGGCGAGCGCAAGGCAATTATCTTTCCTGAAACCTTATCCATAAAGGGCATAGAAAATGATGAACTCGCCAAAAGCAAACGGCTAAAAGTAACAATGGAATTCCAACTGCCCCGCGGGGCTTATGCGACTATCATTATCAAACGGCTGAGTTATGATTTCTAAGAATAATCTCATTAAGGCCATTCTTATTTTAGGCCCGACCGGCTCGGGTAAAACCCCGCTGGGCAATCTCATAGAAAAGAAAGGCCTCAATGGCCGGAGATGTTATCACTTTGACTTCGGCGAGAATCTCAGGGCAATCGCCGGAGCTGAAAGCGCCGATAAGAAATTCACGACCGAAGAGATTGCTTTTATTAATAAAGTCCTTGTTTCAGGCGCTCTGCTGGAAAACGAACATTTTTATCTCGTCCAAGAAATACTTAACCGGTTTATTGAACGCAACCGGATTGGCGCAGACGGATTGATTGTCCTTAACGGCCTGCCCAGACATATCGGCCAGGCAAAAGAAATAGATTCAATCCTAGATATTACAGCTGTAATTCATCTTACTTGCACGCCCGAAGTGGTTTTGGCAAGAATCGGAAGCAACAGCGGCGGTGACCGGCTTAACAGGCCCGACGACGATGTTGCATCTGTCCGGAATAAAATATCCATATTTAACCAACGAACCGCTGAACTTCTCGAACACTACCGTTCTACAGAAGCGAAAATAGTAACGATTGACATTGCCGAAAACACCACGTCCGAAGATATCCTGAATATATTAAATACGCGTTAACAAAATATTTATTGCCGTTTTCTTGGCTTGTCAATAGGAAAATATATAATACCCTGCCATATGAAACTAAAAGGCCGCGCCTGGTTGAGAAGGTTCACCATACTCCTGGTTCTTTTATTCGGAACGGTTAATTTTACCTCTCTTTTAATCGGTTTCGGCCTTATCTTTATAGGAATATTGCTCCATATCTGGGCTATCGGCTGCCTGGTCCGCAACAGCCAATTGACTATCTGGGGGCCGTACCGTTTCGTCCGCCATCCGTTTTACCTGGCTAACCTCCTGATAGATATGGGACTCTGCGCCGCCGGCTCCGGCCATTATAAAATAGGTATCTGCCTTTTCACCGTCTACTTTACCCTGTTCTATTTCATCTATTACCGCCGGATGAAAAAAGAGGAAACCCATTTGACGGAACTATTTCCAAATGATTACCCCAAATATATACAGAAAGTTCCGAGGTTTACCCCTCTTCTCTTCAAGAGATTCTCTGCGAGCGGCAAGGGCTTTTCCTGGGCCGTGCTCGTCTCAGCCGGTAATGAGATAACCCGGGTTCTGCGCCTGTTGATTTATCCGCTGGTCCTGTATTTCCTGTTCAGGCGATTCCCGGACGGCATATTCTCTTTCCTTACCAGCAAATCCGGTTATAAACCATTTAACTTTGATATCGTTCCCGGTCTGATTGATCATCAGGAGATTATTATCATCGCCGTCATCATCATATTTTCCGTTGTCTCTATACATTTCCACAGGAATAAGGAGAAAAGCGAGTAACCAAATGCGACACGGGCTTTTATATACATTACTCATTTTCATCGCGATTGTCATCGTAGTCGTCATTTTTGCCTGGGTCGGCGTGGATAAAATCATTGAGAAATTCCGGGAAATAGGGCCGCTGGGTTTTATTTTATACTTCGCCGTGGCGGTGGCCGGCCTGATGGTCACGGTCGTCGGCTGGTACCTGATTCTCCGTTCGCATAATATAAAAATAAAATTCCTGCATGCCGCCATCGGCCAGTTAATCGGCAACGCCATCGGTTTCATCACGCCGTCTTTGTATCTGGGCGGCGAGCCGGTCAAGGCCCACTACGTCGGAACGATTTACGGCATATCCAAAACCAAGGTCTTTTCCACCGCGATATTCGGCAAATTCCAGGAATTAACTTGTCTACTCCTTTTTATTTACGCCGGGACTCTGGTGATGATTCTTGAGGCCAAAGAAGTCCATCTTCCCATGTGGATGTGGAGCACTTTGTTGACGGTGGATATTGTCCTGGGAATTATTGTCATCATGACACTGATAAGCATCGCCAAAAACAGCCCGGTTTTCTCCCATATCGCCGCCTGGATTGCCCGAAGAGGCATCCTAACCAAAAAGATAGAAAAACTCATACCGAAAATAATCAATATTGAAGAGCTCATCTATCAGGCATTCAGGCATGATTGGAAAGCCGGCATGGTCGCCTTCTTTTTCAACTTCCTTTCTATCATCGCCGTTGTTATTAAGCCGGTAATATTCTTCTACTTCCTTTATCACCAGAACATTTTCTCCCTGACTGAAATAGCCGTGATATTCACCTTTTCTCAGATACTGCTGGTCTTTCACGTTACGCCGGGCGCTATCGGAGTATATGAGGGGGGGCAAATCGTCATCTTTAAAATTGTAGGTATTGGCGCGGATGACGCTCTTTCTTACCTTGTAATCTGCCGTTTTGTGGATTTGGTCCTGACCGGCGGCGGGTTTTACCTGGCCATCCATTATAATTTAGTAAAATTTATCTCGCCCAAGATTGAAACGCTCCCAGCGCCCGGAAATAACGAAAATTATCCGCCCGCCCCCTGCAATTGCCCTGAAAATGCCGATGGGAAGGCGGAAAAAGATTCTACCCTCAAAGAAAATTCCTCGCCGGCTGGTATACTGCCAAAATAATTTTTATAAATCATGAACTTTCTCTTGACATTACAATTTATAGTATTAGAATACGCCTCCATACAAGAACTGGTATATAGAAAAATAATTTAACCCCTGCCCCGACGAACGTCGGGGCGTAAGTTTTTAGTAAACGGCTTTAACCGATTCAACTGTCATCAAAAACAGTTTAGGCATCTTGCTGGTCTCAGTGGAATCTGTTAATCCGTTTGCGGAAGGGTCACGGGTGGGTTATGGCAAAAGCTAAACAATCAAGTATCGGGCACGAAACCGAAATCTTCAATCTCAACGACCTAAAAATACCTGAAACCAAGCCGTCAGAGCATCTCATTGAGCCGGAATTCACTCCCAACGCCCTGCTCATACTGGAAAAGCGCTATCTGCGCAAGGATGCCAACGGCAAAAACATAGAAACACCCAAGGGGATGCTGGAGCGGGTAGCCCACAACATCGCCTCCATAGAAAAGTCGTTCAACGACAAAGCCGACACATCCAAATTGGAGAAAGAATTCTACGCGGCAATGGCCCACCTGGAATTTATGCCCAATTCGCCGACCCTGATGAATGCCGGCCGGGAACTCCAGCAACTTTCCGCCTGTTTTGTGATGCCGGTGGGCGATTCCATTGACAGTATCTTTGAAACAGTTAAGAATGCGGCCCGGATTCACAAGAGCGGCGGCGGCACCGGTTTCTCTTTCACCAATATCCGTCCCAGAAACGACCGCGTCTCCACCTCGCACGGCCTTTCCAGCGGTCCAATCTCGTTTATGAAGGTATTCAACGAAGCCACTGAAGCCATTAATCAGGGCGGATTCAGGCGCGGCGCCAATATGGCTATCCTCAACCACGACCATCCGGATATCATTGAGTTCATCACCTGCAAGACCAACGAAAAGGCGCTGACTAATTTCAATATCTCGGTCGGCATCACCGAGGAATTTATGCGCCGGGCCGAACGCAACGAGGACTACGACCTGGTAAACCCCAGAAGCAAGAAACCAGCCGGACGGCTTAATGCCCGTAAGGTCTTTGACCTGATTGTCAGCACCTCCTGGGCATCCGGCGAACCGGGCATCGTCTTCATCGACCGCCTGAATAAAGGAAATCCCACGCCGCATATCGGCGCGATTGAAAGCACCAATCCCTGCGGCGAACAGCCGCTGCTGCCATACGAATCCTGCAACCTTGGCTCGATTAATCTCAGCAAGATGATGAACCAAAGCGCCATCAAATCCGCCAAAGACAAAGGCGGATCCGCCTCTGGAGGACCGGCCATCGACTGGGAGAAATTAAGGAAGACCGTGCATCTCTCGGTTCGTTTCCTTGATAACGTGATAGAAGCTAATTGCTATCTGTTGCCTGAAATAGAAAAGATGACCAAGGGCAACCGCAAAATCGGGCTGGGTATCATGGGTTTCGCCGACCTGCTTATCCAATTGGGTATTCCCTATAATTCCGAACCGGCCCTGGAAACAGCCGAAGAGGTGATGAAGTTTATCTCGCTGGAATCCAAGCGGGCATCGCAGAAGATTGCCGAGGAACGCGGCGCCTTCCCCAATTTCAAGAAGAGCGTTTATGACCGTCCGGGCGGGCCGCTCCTGAGAAATGCCACCACTACCACCATTGCCCCGACCGGCACCATCAGCATCATTGCCGGCGCCTCCAGCGGCATCGAACCGCTCTTTGCCGTCTGTTACACCCGCAACGTCATGGACGGCGCCAAACTGGTTGAAGTCCATCCCATCTTTGAGAAAATCGCTAAGCGCGATGGCTGGTATTCCGAGGAACTAATGAAGAATATCGCGGCCCATAACAGCATCCAATCAATGACCGATATACCCGAAGACGTCCGCCGGGCCTTTGTCACGGCGCACGATGTCTCGCCAAAATGGCATATAAAGATGCAGGCCGCGTTCCAGAAATATACCGACAACGCCGTGTCCAAGACCGTTAATTTCCCACACACGGCCACCCGCGAGGATATCACCGAGGCGTATTTCACGGCTTACCGGACCAATTGCAAGGGCGTCACGGTTTACCGCGACGGCTGCCGGAGCGAACAGGTCCTGACCACCGGAAAGAAAACGCCGGAGAAAGCCAAACAGGTTGAAGAAGCAGAAACCCCGTTCAGCATTGCCCCGCGTCCCCGGCCCGAAATGACCTACGGATTCACCCGCAAGATAAAGACCGGCTGCGGAAGTTTATATGTTACCGTCAACTACGGCCAGGACAACAAGCCCTTTGAATTATTCAGCACCATGGGCAAGGCCGGCGGCTGCGCCGCATCGCAATCCGAGGCCATCTCGCGCCTGATTTCATTCTCACTGCGCAGCGGCGCCGACGTAAAAGAGATAACCAAGCAACTAAAAGGCATTTCCTGCCATTCGGTGGCCTGGGGCAAGAACGGCAAGATTCTCTCCTGCGCCGACGCCATCAGCAAGGCGCTGGAATATTGCCTGGAGGGCTCGTCAAACATAACCCCGGCAACTATGCTACCGGAAGCGGATATTAAAACCGCTCCTGAAAAGACATCTATCCCAGCCGACGGCTCAGGCAAAAAGTCCCGTTCCACCGCTGTGATGCACAAAGGCGCCTGCCCGGATTGCGGCGGAACGCTTTCCTATGAGGAGGGCTGCGTGGTCTGCCATGCCTGCGCCTATTCCGAATGCGGGTAACTTTGCGTCTATGAGTCCTACGTTATGCATCTTGCGTAGTGAAACGGAGTCCCGACATATCGGGGCGCTCTAAAACGCACTACGTTTAACGCCTATGTTCCTCTTAGCCCTTTATGGAAGTCCCCGCCAGAACGGTAACACCGACCTCCTGCTTGATGAATTCCTTAAAGGCGCCCTGTCTGTTGCCCCGAAAACCCAGATACAAAAGATATTCATCCGCGACCTCAAGATTACACCCTGCCAGGAATATAATGCCTGCTTAAAGACCGGACAGTGCATCATCCAGGACGAGATGAATACGCTCTACGAGCAATTATCAAAGGCAGATGCCGTGGTTCTATCAGCGCCGGTATTCTTCTACAACGTCCCGGCCCAGGTAAAGATAATCATAGACCGCTGCCAGGCCCTCTGGGCGCGCAAGTATATCCTCAAGCAGACCATAAAGAACACCGGCCGGAAGGGATTCTTCATCTCAGCCGGCGGCACCAAGGGCGAGAACCTCTTTACCGGCACGATTCTGACCGTCAAGTATTTCTTCAAGGCGATTAATGTGGACTATGCCGGCGAACTGGTATATAATAAGGTAGATACCAAGGGCGCTATCAGAGAACACCCGACCGCGCTCAAGGACGCCTTTGAAGCCGGGAAGAAGTTCGGCACTTGAGCCAAGAATAAGAATATGACAGATTTCTCAACCAGACAGCCCGTCATTTCTGTGGTTGATGCGATTGCTCCGGCCTTCAAGCATATGATTGCCATCCTCTTTAAGCCGTTCAAACTGGTCAAATGGCTTAAGTTCGGACTGGTTGCCTTCTTGATGCTTCTGGGAACGGGCCAGGGCGCGAACTTCAATTTCAATCTGCCCGGCGACAGCGGGGACAGAGCGATAGTCGCCGAATCAAATCCTTTCTTTAATCAAGCGTCTCAGTGGGTGCTGGCTAATTTAACGCTGGTTATTATTATCGGGGCCTTAATTGCCCTGCTTATCATTATTATCTGGACTGTTTTTATCTATTTCGGCTCAAGATTCACCTTTGTCTTTCTTGATGGGGTGGTGAAAAAGGACGTCCATATAAAGCAGGCCTATAAGGAAAACAGAATCCTGAGTTGGTCGTTCTTTCTCTGGCGGATAATCTTTTCCCCGTCCGTGCTTCTGGGAATCCTGTTAATCATCGGCATCCCGACTGTTCTCCTGGTATTTGCCGGACTGGATAAAGGTTTTTCCCTGTGGATTATACTGGCATTTGTGGCGCTGGGTTTGGTCCTTATTGCCTTGCTTGTCATTCTGGCAATCATCGGCGTCTTGACCGTTGATTTTGTCATGCCCATAATGTATCTGCGCCGGATAAGAATCCTGGAGGCCTGGAAGATATTCCTCGGGATGCTCCGCCATAATAAAGTGCAATTCCTGCTTTACCTGCTCCTGAAAGCAGGACTGTCCTTGGGAGCGATTATGCTGATGTGCATCCCGATGATGGGTCTCTGCTGTTTAGTTGCCCTGCCCGGCGCAATACTGATTGGAATTGCCGTCCTGGCTGTAAAATTGCCTGTCTTGTGGGCTCTTTTCGCCGTCGGCGTTATTATCTTAATGCTCCTCTTTAACTATTTATCGCAGGTGTTTTATCTGCCGCTAACCATCTTCTTCAGAACGTATTCATTGGTATTCCTGGAGGGCTTCGGGGATGAATTCGGATGTATCACTAAACCAATTCCTGTAACAACTACTTAAAGCGTGTAACAAAATGATGGTTTAACTGTAATTCTTCAGAAATTTCCCTCCCTTGATGGGAGGGGTTAAGGGAGGGTGAGATTAGAAATAATCACCCCCACCCCGCCCTCCCCCGTCAAAGGGGGAGGGTTTAAACAGAGTCAAGGAGGTATCTTATGGAAGAGATAAAAACCGACACCGGCATACAACCGCAAAACTGCGGCTGGGCCACCTGGAGTTTGGTCCTGGGTATTGCGGGTCTGGTTCTGTGCGTGCTGGTTATTCCCTCTATATTGGCTGTAATCTTCGGAATCATTGCCCTGGTAAAGATTGACGCCAGCAAGGGATTGCTTGTTGGTAAAGGCAAGGCCATTG
>JBBTIZ010000015.1:0-1887 GCA_038059695.1 Planctomycetota bacterium | reverse complement strand
CTGGTAAAGATTGACGCCAGCAAGGGATTGCTTGTTGGTAAAGGCAAGGCCATTGCCGGTATTGTCTTAGGCGGGCTCTGGTTTGTTATGATACCATTTATTGCCATCGTGGCCGCTATTGCCATACCTAACCTATTGAGCGGCCGTATATCTGCCAACGAAGCATCTGCTGCTACCTCGCTAAGATTGATGACTAATGCCGAAGCCGTATGGCGTCAGCAAGACGCTGATGGTAACGGCGTAATGGATTATTGGACCTATGATGTCTCCTGCCTATATCGGATGTTCAGGGCTGATGGATTAACCAAGTGTGCATTTATTTCCATTGACATGGCCAATGCAGACGCCGCTCCGGCAGACGATAATACATTCGGCAGCAACAGATTATCCCAACGAATTGGCGCTACGGCTCAGCCCAAATCCGGTTATTTATTCCAGGTGATGGAATTAGACCAGAACGGCGAACCCTATAAACAGGAAATGGTTAACGGCGTTCCGGCTACCAACCAGACCAAGTTCGCCTTTGTCGCCTATCCGGATATGTATGGGACAAGCGGCATAAACACTTATATTATTAATCAGGAAGGCACTGTCTATGCAAATGATTGCGGGAGCGATGCCCAGAAAATAATCCTCCAATGGCCCGGTAATAATCCTTCTGCGATAACCGGTCCCGGAGGCAGGCAATGGAGATATGTTGATTGATAAATATAGAAATGAGAATGCCCGCCGACGCTAAAGATTTGGCGGGCCTAACGGACTGTAACGCCCGTACGGGCTAACAGTCCGTAAGAAAAGGATGCATCTTATGAAGACACTATTCCTGAGTAACCCGGAAATGAAGGCCATAGATAAACTAAAAGCATCTTACGGCGGGGCCAAGAAAATAGCCAAGACAATAGAGGCCAAACGGGACTATGCATCACGCCGGAAGACAGCCGATAAAAAGGGATTCGGTAAATTCCTAAGCGAAGCCGATGAATTCGCCAAATCCTTTCCCAAGGTGGATACCTTTAACAAGAAGAACAATATCAAGGTCCTCAGGGGCGGCGTAGCCACTACCCAGGTCTCGGCCTGGCAGGGTTACAAGGTCACCCACAACTGCATGAAACGGCTGGCCGACAACGGCTCTGTCTTCCTGCCGGACGAGATGATTTCGGTCATGCCCCTGACCGAGGAATACGTTTACGGAGGCGACTTGCTGGCCACCCTGATTATGTGCGAGAACATTATGGGCGCCAAATACTGCTCCGCCTCGCTACTGGGCGTGCCCCTGCCGGCCCACAGGTTTGACCGCATCAAAAAGGTTACCGGCGCCACGTTTGATATCGTTGACGCCGCTAACGGAACCAAACAACCCCGGATGAGCAATATGGGCACTTTCTTCGGCAATTTCTGCGGCATTGAGGTCGGCAACGACAACCATCTGGTCTATCTGGACAGCATCACCCGGACCGCGCTGGAGACCGGCAACAATTTCTTCCTCAACCCCAGTTGGTCCACCGTTGCCTCGGGCTGTTATTACGGCTTTGACATCCCCAACCTGTCCTTCAAAATCTCCTGCTTTATGGGACTGCACAACCTCATCCAATTCCGGGTATTGCTGGGCATCATCAAGGAATTCCAGCGCCGGGACAAGACCACGTCGGTGCGGGAAATAAATCTGGGCAACGCTATTAACGCCGAGAAATTTATGGCCTGCAAAGACCTGGTTAAAGCGGCCAAGATTAAGGGCCTGTCCCTAACCGCCCATATAGCGATTAACGCCGACATGGGCGCCAAGGACTATGACTGGTTCCCCAACGCCCTAAAGGTCCTGGATAAGGGCTATGACATGACATTAAAATATGAAAGCGACGGCGCCTGCTGTTCGGACGACACCGTTGG
>JBBTIZ010000014.1:0-1054 GCA_038059695.1 Planctomycetota bacterium | reverse complement strand
ATATGAACCAGAATAAGTTAAAGAACAAGATAAATAAATTCCCCAAGACCAGCGGCGTCTATTTTATGAAGAATGCCGCGGGCAAGATAATCTATGCGGGCAAGGCCAATAACCTCCAGTCCCGGGTCCGGAGTTATTTCCGCGGCGTCCTAGATACGAAGACCCAATCTATGATGCAGGAGGTGAGGAGTATCTCCTTCCGCAAGACGGACAGCGACCTGGACGCTCTTTTGCTGGAAGCCCGGCTGGTCCGGGAACTCAAACCCAGATATAATATCCAACTGACCGATGACAAGAGTTTTCCCTTGCTGGCTGTAACTAAAGAAGAATTCCCCCGGGCATTTATTACCCGTGAGCGCGGTAAAAATAATATCGTCTATTACGGACCATTTATCAGCAGTTCAGACCTGAGGAGTGCCTTGAGGACCCTGCAGAGGATTTTCAGGTTCAGGGTGTGCAAGCATAAGATAGGCAACGGCAAGAGCTGCCTCCTATCCCACATCAACCTGTGTCTGGCGCCCTGCTTGGGTAAAATCAGCCCGGCGTCTTATCAAGAAACCATAACCTCGCTGGAGGATTTCCTCAAGGGTCATAAGGCATCTTTGAATAGGAGATTAGAGCGGCTGATGAAACAGGCCAGCGGACAACTTGACTATGAAACCGCCGCATTCTACCGTGACCAGATTAAGGCGCTGGATAATATTTCCGAGACCGGCAAATTAGGGCCGTTTTACGAGGAGGCGTTCCTGATTGAAACGCCCCGGCAAAAACTGCAATCTCTAAAGGAGACGCTCGGACTGGCCTCAGACCCGGCCCGGATAGAAGGCGTTGATATCTCCGATATCAAAGGTACCCAGGCCGTTGGTTCGGTTGTGGTATTTATTGACGGCGAGCCGGCGAATAACCTTTACCGCAGGTTTAAGATAAAGCAGACCGCCGAGGGCAGGGCTGACGACTACAGCCGCATCAGGGAAATCGTCCGGCGCAGGTTTTATGGACTGGCCAGAGAAAACGTCAGGGTGGACCCCGTTAGAAGCGAACACCGCAGTGACCG
>JBBTIZ010000013.1:2397-10902 GCA_038059695.1 Planctomycetota bacterium | reverse complement strand
ACCGGGACACTACCGCCGAAGGCAGCAGCCGAATCCCGTGAGGGACAAGTAAAGCAACCCGCGGCTAATATTGACGACCTTATAGCAGGATTAACCAAACAGGATATTACTACTGATAGTTTCTGGAGGACCGTGGCGGAAATAGAGTCCATCGGCAAGGACGGGCTGGCTAAATTAGCCATTGGACTGGAAAACCCCGATATAAAGGTGCGGGTCGGTTGCGCCCGGGCCATGTATTTATTGGGATATCGCGAGGAAGCCGTAAAGACATTGCTGGCAATACTTTCCTTACCGGCGCAGCAAAGCGGAGTCCCGATGAATATCGGGGCCCAGCAGACGGATAAAGCGGTTTTTTCCGCAGCCGCAGAGGTGCTGGGCAACCTTATCTCCATCGATGGGGGTGGTCAGGATATAGACCGGGGTGAACTGGCCAAAAAAGTCCAGTCCATTCTGGACGGAACGCTTGAGGCAAGCCGCCGGCTCTGGCTGGCCAAACTACGGTTTGAATTAGACGGGGCTTCTTTGGCCAAGGAAGAAGTTAGGGAAATATCCAAACTCAAAGACCCGGATATCAGGTTGTCAGCCGCATTGGTCCTGGCATCAATGAACGATTTTGACCGGAGCAAGGATGTCCTCAAAACATTATCATTAGACCCAACTCCGACCGGACGCCTGGCCAGGGTATTTTTGAAATATAAAGGAGACCAGGATTCCTATAACCGCAAGACGACAAAGTCACCCAAGGAATCAAAGATTGATTATGCGCTTTTGGATGAGGTCTTGGGCCTTATTAAGGAGAGGTATGTTGACCCGTCCCAGTATGATGTAAAGAAGTTGCTGACGGCCGCGGCCAAAGGGATTGCCGGCAGTTTAGACCGCTTTTCCGAATACGAGGATGAAGATGACAAGAAAAAGGCCCAAGAAGGTATTTCTGCGAAATACGGAGGCATTGGTTCCCGGGTAAGTATGCGAAACGAGTATTTAACAATAGAACACCCCTTTTATGGCGAGCCGGTCTGGAATGCCGGGCTTCGTTATTTAGACCGTATTACTGAAATAGAGGGCGAATCAACCAGAAATAAAGACCTGCAAAAACTGGTCAATAAATTAAAGGGCGACCCGGGCACGTCGGTTAAAGTTAAGGTCTACCGCCGTGGCTGGCTCAAAGAACAGGAGTATACCATTACCAGGGCTATCATCAATGTCCCTACTGCACGTTATTATATTCTGCCCGGTAATATTGGATACCTTCAAATTACCAATTTTGCTACTGATACGGCTAAAGAATCAAGTAAATGCATACAGGAGATGAAATATCAGTCGGTCAAGGCGATTGTAATTGATGTCAGGGGAAATCCGGGCGGTCTGCTCAGGACCGTTAATGAGATTGTGGATTTATTCATAGAAAAGGACAAGACCATTGTCACGACCAGGGACCGGAGCGGTGTTATCGGCGAATATAAAACGCAGAACGACGATAAGATAGATGTCCCGCTGTATGTTCTTATTGATGGAGGAAGCGCCAGCGCTTCAGAGATATTTTCCGGCGTGATGCAGGATTACCATAAGGCAATTCTGGTCGGTTCAACCACCTATGGCAAAGGCAGCGTCCAGCAGCCGATGGACTTGACTGATGGCAAGACCGCATTAAAGATGACCATTGCCAAATACTACCTGCCTTCAGGCCGGTCGGTCGAGAAGGATAAGGATGGCAAGGGCGGCGTGGAACCGGACATTAAAACATCTGCTCCGGAACAGGATTTGGGCAAGGCATCGGAATTCAATAAACTACTGGAGTCGGGCGAACTTGATAAATATATAAACGAATCTTACCAGAATAATAAATTGTTATTCCAGGTTTTGGCTGAAGATGACGGAGAGAATTACGCTAACTATCCTGACTTTGAACAGTTTTACGGTCGTTGTAAGGCGCGTCTGGAAAAGGACGAGGTTCGCCAGGCATTAAGAGAGCACATCAGGCGGAAAGTAGCCGATGAGCGCCAGAAAGAATTCATTGTGGATATTCAGGCAGATGTAGTTTTACAGCGGGCAATTATAGAGGCCTGCCGTTCGGCGCAGGTGAACATTAATCCGGATACTATTCCGGCTTATAAGAAGTTTTCCCATAAGTTTGATAACGACAAGAACAAGGAAAGTTCGGTAAAGTAGATTGGGCGGGCGGTAATCTTTTATCTTAACTTTAAGATATAATCTTCCCATTGATGTTCCAGCACCTCAAACTTTATCTTAAAGGTATTCTCGAAGATAGTATACTTTTCTTTATTAAAAAGCAATAGGAAAGTTGAATTATGAGGAAGATATCAACGACCGAAGGGAGTTCCGTCAGAGAGGCGAATTCGCCGCAAGAGGCGGGCAGGTGTGAGGGGAAAATATTCGGCACAGACGGCATCAGGGATATTGTGAATCACGGCTTCCTCAAATCGGCATTTCTGGATAAATTAGGCCGGGTCATCGGGTCCAACATCCATGCCGATGGCCATGCCCCGCGGGTTATCATCGGCCGTGACACGCGCCCGTCCGGGGCAATGATAGAAAAGATACTTTCTGGCGCGCTTGCGTCTGTCGGCATGAATGTGGACAGCGCCGGAGTCATCTCCACCCCCGGGCTGGCCTATCTGGCCAAATGCGGGAAATACGCGGTCGGCGTAATGATTTCCGCCTCGCATAATCCCTCGAATTACAACGGCATAAAACTGTTCGGCCCCGACGGTCTTAAGATGACCAATTCAATAGAGGAAAAAATGGAAAGGCAGATTCGCGCCGGAGTTAGGCCTCGACGGAGTGTTCTGAAAGGCGTATTTTCTGATATGGTTGAAGCGGAGCTGGCCGGGAAATATATAAATGATACCCCGAAAATTATCCTCGGGGCTAAGGTCAATATTCTTTCGTCCCGCGTTAGGATAGTCCTGGATTGCGCCAATGGCGCGCTGGCTGAGATTGCGCCGGCCATATTCAGCCGGACCGGCGCGGCAATAATTCCCATTAACCATAAAGCGGACGGCGATAATATCAATTGCCGGTGCGGCTCGCTTTATCCCGAGGCACTCAGGCGTAAAGTCCTGGCAACTAAGGCATGTATCGGATTCTCTTTTGATGGCGACGGCGACCGGGTGATTATGGCGGATGAAAAAGGCAATATCCGGGATGGCGATTTCGTGCTCTATATTGCGGCCGGCTACCTGAAGAAAAGAGGTCTCTTGAGAAATAATACCGTAGTCGGAACAGTGATGACCAATAGCGCCCTGGAAAATACTCTTGTTAGGCAAGGCGTTAAACTGGTGCGTACCCCGGTCGGAGATAAATATGTTCTGGACGAGATGCTTCGGGGCGGGTTTTCTATCGGTGGAGAACCTTCGGGTCATGTTATTTTTAGTGATTACTCCAAGAACGGCGACGGCGTTATCACAGCCCTGATGATGCTCAAAATAATGGCCGCTGAAAATAAGACGCTTTGGCAACTCGCCCAGGGCTTGGTTAAATATCCCCAGATTATCGTCAATGTGCCGGTAAAATCTAGGCCGCCTTTAGAAGAAATTAAGCCGATTAAAGAATCGGCGGATAGGATACATAAGATACTCCATAATCAAGGGCGATTGGTTCTGAGATATTCCGGCACCGAAAATCTCTGCCGGATAATGATAGAAGGCCAAAGTTTCCCTTATATAAAATCACTGGCCAATAAACTCGCTGTTGTAATAAAAAAGGAATTAGGATAACTATGTCAGACGGCCAAGCACCTTTTATCAAGACCTTTATTATGTCATTATCCCAGGCGTTTGGGCTCCTGAACCGCCGCATCGGCAAGCATCATCAGCGGGTGACTCATATCTGCCTCAATCTGGCCCGGACGCTTGATTTAAGCAACGAGGATAGCACGACCTTATTCTATGCCGGGTTATTGCACGACATCGGCGCATTTTCATCAAAGGATAAACTGGAGATTATGGATTTTGACTGTCCTAATTGTTACCAGCATTGTGAAACGGGTTTCCGGATGCTCCAGAAAAGCGAATTGCTGCGTCCGGTTGCCGAGCCCATCCATTATCACCATGATAAATACTCTGGTCCCAATCCTTCGGGGCTGGTCAAAGATGAAATTCCTTTATTAAGCCAGATAATTTATATCTCAGACCGCTTTGAGGTTATTATCCGGGATGACAAAGATATCATCCCCCAGTCGGAGCAGATTATTAATAAAATTATTCAATGTAAAGGAACCTGGTTTAACCCCAGATTAGTGGATGCGCTTCAGGAAATCAGCCGTTCCAGGATATTTTGGGTAGGGCTGATGCCGGAATTTGTGGATGACATCCTTAATGAGTTTGCCCCGCAAGATGACCGTAAACTCACTATTGATAACATGGTGGAGATGGCGTATATCTTTGCTCAGGTGGTTGATTGCAAGAGCCATTTTACCAAACTTCATTCAGTCCAGGTGGCGGAAACTGCCATAAAAATCGGCAAAGCGCTCGGCTGGTCTAAGACGGAATTAAAACATCTCCTGATTGCCGGGCTGTTGCACGACCTGGGCAAATTAGCCACACCTGATGAAATCCTGGATAAACCATCGGCGCTTACTTCTAACGAATACGACATTATCAAGATGCACCCGTATTTTACCTACCTGATATTAAATTCCATACCCGGTTTTGATGAGGTGGCCCAATGGGCTATCTATCATCACGAGCGGCTGGATGGCAAGGGCTATCCTTTGGAAGTGGATGCGGATAATATCCCGCAGGGCGCCCGGATTATCGCGGTGGCAGACCGGTTCATAGCGCTGACCGAGGACCGGCCTTACCGCAAGAAAATGCCCGTCTCTGAATCTATCAAGATACTCAATGACGACGTTAAAAATAGTTTTATTGACGGTAAGATATTGGATGTCTTGAAGGCAGTAATATTATCTCGCACATAATTAATGTGTTTGACTAACCCCGATGAAAACTATCGGGATAAGAGTCCCGCCCAAGCGGGATTCTAACGCGGCTGGGTAGCCCGCCATCTGAGATGCCACTGGATTTTGTAAACCGCTATCAGCAATAGCCCTCCCAAAAGAACGGTATAAAGAGAAGTGGTAAATGATTTCAATATGATATAGCCCAAAGGTGGAGCGCCGTAAAAAAGCAGCAACCCCAGGCCATTAAGGAAATGGCAGAGCCAGACGCTTAAGAATAAAACCACCACCTGGATTCCGGTATCGTCTTTGGATACGACTTCTTTCAAGAGAGAGATAACCAGCACACTGACCAGATAAAGCAGGGCCGTTGTTCCTAATCCGCTTTGGGAAACAACGTCTTTGAATAATCCAATCAGCCAGACCGGCCAGATTGATTTCTCCATCGGCGTGTTAAAGACAATGAAGAAAATCAGGACAAAAAGGAAATCCGGCCTGACGCCGCTGATTTCCAGTTTATAGAAAAATATTGCTTCCAGAAAGATAATCGCCAGCGAAATGATAATGAAAATACTGTTCTTCATAGTATTAGGAAAGTATAAACACGAATCACATTCACCCCGTTAGAAGTGAACATAGCCAGAGGAGCAATCTTTTAGATAAATCTGACTATTCGTTATTGGACACTTCTAACGGGGCAAGTAAATACGAATGAGACGAATTAAATCCCCCCCTTATTCCCCCCTTTGCGAAATCCCCCCTTACCCCCCTTTGCCAAAGGGGGAAATAGTAATGTTTTTTCGTTATTCAGTTTTACTTCTTCGGCACCAGTATCAGGACGCTGTTAATATTATAGAAGTCAATGGCCGGGTTGACGCCGAGCGTGTAAAAATAGCCGTCTATGGAAACGTTATCCACCGTGCCGACAATCAGGCCTGAAGGCGTTATGGCATTGGGGTCAGGGGCAGAAAAGACATTCCAGTCCTTGTTGACCTGCAGTTCACGTGAAACCCATTTGATAATAGAGCGGTTAAAGGAAATTCCGGCCAGCACTCCGAAGCAGGCCTGCCCGGAGGGCTGGCGCTCCGGGGTATTTTTCTTATCCACTTTATTACCCGGTGGATTGGCGCCGGGCGGAGCTAAATCAGTTGGTGTCCCTTTGACGGGACTTCCTTCGGTCGTAACAACGGCTTCCGGCGGAGGCAGTATCATTACCTGCGAACGGAAAGCCGGGTCGGTGATAAGTTGCACCCGGCAGGTGGCCGGCCCCACATCTGAAATCTTGCCGACCAGGTATTTGCCCGAGACCACGGTAAAGCCGTTCTGCAAGCCGTCATTATATCCCCGGTTGACCAGAAAACTCCTGCGCCAGGCCGAGACATCGGACTTGATAACCACCTCAGCCAGCACAATATGATAATTCTCCTTGATATTTATTCCGGACGGCGCGATTTGCCTGAAATCGCTGACATTCTTCAGTTTATTTACCAGCGATAGGTTTTCATTCCTCAAAAGAATAATCTCGCTGCTAAGTTCGTTGGTCTTCTGCTCCAGGAACTTTACTTTATCGCGTTCTTTGAGCGATTGATATGCTTCAGCCGTGATGGTGTCGGCTGAGGGCGTTTTGGCATAGAAATAGGTGAACGGCCTGGCCAGGGTCAGCAGGGTTAATTCCGTATTATTCAGGCACTGCAACGGCGCAATTACAATGATGAGAGTGATAACCAGAAGAATTAAAGGAGAGAGCTTCATTGTGTAAATGCGGAATAGGGAATAATGAATGTGGAATTATTCCGCATTCCGCACCCCACATTCCGAAGTTAATTACATCAGGTCTTCGCCGCTTTCCAAACTCTCCTGGACCAGGTCAAGGTTTTCCAGGACAATGCCGGTGCCCTTAGCCACTGCGGTTAACGGGTCTTCGTCTACCCGGACCGGAATCTGGATTTCCTTAGAAATGTTCTTGTCAATGCCGCGCAGGAGCGAACCGCCGCCCACCATAGTCAAACCGTAGTTTATCAGGTCGGCCGACAATTCCGGCGGCGTCTTTTCCAGTGTTTCCCTGATGGCGCCGAGGATAGCATCAATCGGTTTCTTCAGCGCCTCCCTGATTTCTTCGGAATTGACAATCACCTTACGGGGCCGGGCCGCCACCATATCGCGTCCGCCGACCTCCATCGTCAGTTCCTTTTCCAGCGGGGCGCCGGAGCCGATGGTGACCTTGATGCGCTCGGCCATCTGCTCGCCGATAAGGAGATTATAGGTGCTCTTCATATGCTGGACAATAGCATCATCCATCTCGTCGCCGGCCACCCGGATGCTCTTGAAGGTAACGATGCCGCCTAATGAAATCACGGCTACCTCGGTCGTGCCGCCGCCGATATCCACTATCATATTGGCAATCGGCTCCTGGATAGGCAGGCCCACGCCAATGGCCGCGGCAATCGGCTCAACCACCAGGAATATCCGCCGGGCGCCGGCCCGTTCCGCCGAATTGATGACCGCCCGTTTTTCCACCGTGGATATGCCCGAAGGAATGGATATAGCCACCCGGGGCTTAATCAGCTTCCAGCCCTTATAGGTCCGGACCTTCTGGATAAAATAGCGAATCAATGCCTCAGCCAGGTCAAAATCGGAAATCACGCCGTTCTTCAAGGGGCGGACCGCCGAGATGCCGCCCGGGGTTTTACCCAACATCTCCTTGGCCACATTGCCGACCGCCTGGCCGTTGAGCAGGACCTTATTGGTGCCTTTGTGGACTGCCACGACCGATGGTTCGGAAAGGATAATGCCTTCGCCCTTGACGCAAACCAGGGTATTGCAGGTGCCCAGGTCAATGCCGATGTCGGTTGAGAGCATGCCCATAATATCATCTAAAAAATTAGCCATGACAACCTCCTTGATTTAATTGAATATAGAACAGTTGAGAAACGTTCCCTCTGTCATTCCCACTGGGAATCCGGAATTCCGGATACCTGCTTTCGCAGGTATGACATACTGAAGGTAGTGTTTCAACAGAGCAATAAACTTACTCTTCGGGGATATATTTCGTTCCCTTAAGGGATTTTATCCCGTTCTGGTATAATTGTGACGGGATAAGAGCCAGTAAATCACTTCGTTTCTACTGACTCTAATCGGCTTTTTAACGGGTAAACTTGATAATAATAATGCGCCACTGATTATCTTCCGGTCTCGGTCGTTCCCGCGGTTTTATTCGGCTCTGACAGGATGCCTCCGAAGGTTACGCCGTAGAAATTATTCAACTCATGGGCTAAAAGATAAATAGCCAGGACAATACAAAGGAAAGCCAGAATCAGGATGAGCGTGAAGATATTGCTTACCGGTTTGGCAGGTCCGAAGGTAGCCGCTGAGCCGCCCCTCCGGATGGGTTCCCCGCCCAGGGCTTCTTCCTGGCCTGAAGCCACGGATGATTCGGCCATGGTATCCGAGACATCCACGGCGCCGGCGTCCTCGGCTCCTTCTACAGGCGCCAGGTCTTCGTTGGCCATCGTGTCCGCCCCATCGCCTACCGGTTCTACTGGTTCTTCTGCCGCCGGCTGGATTTCTTCAAATTCATTTGGCATAGA
>JBBTIZ010000013.1:0-2297 GCA_038059695.1 Planctomycetota bacterium | reverse complement strand
GTCCAGTATCTCTTTTGAATCAGTATGGGTCAGTTTGAGGACCCCGAAATCAGTGGCCAGATTGGCCACCTTGAATTCCGGCAGTCCGCTCTGCCGGGTGCCCAGAAACTCGCCCGGGCCGCGGATTCTCAAATCCTCTTCGGCAATCCTGAATCCGTCCGAGGTTTCTTCCATAATCTTCAGCCGCTGCTCGGACTCCGGCGTGGTAAAATCCCCGAAGAGCAGGCAATATGACTGGTGCGCGCCCCGGCCAATCCGGCCCCGTAACTGGTGCAACTGGGCTAACCCATAGCGCTCCGCATGTTCTATCACCATCACTGAGGCATTGGCTACGTCTATCCCCACCTCTATCACTACTGTGGAAACCAGAATATCGGTCTGACCGGCCCGGAAATCAGCCATTACCTTGGCCTTGCGCTTGTCCTTCATCGCGCCGTGCAACAGCGCCACCGCGCACTCAGGGAATATCTTCTCCTGGAGGTATTTGGCCATGGTCGTGGCTGATTTGAGATTGGTCTTGTAGAGTTTCATTTGATTTGTCTTGGAGTCCTCTTCCGGCATATCCTCTATCAGCGGATAGACGAAATAAACCTGCCGGCCGTCCTTGATTTTATCCCTGATAAACCCGAAGGCATCCGGCATCTTGGATGACGGCCTTAAGACCGTCTTGATGGGTTGCCGGCCGGGCGGGAGTTCGTCAATCGTGGAGATATCCAGGTCGCCGAAGGCAGTCAGGGCCAGGGTTCGGGGAATCGGCGTGGCCGTCATAATCAGCATATGCGGGTTTTCGCCCTTGGCGCGCAAATCAGCCCGTTGCATCACCCCGAACTTGTGCTGTTCGTCAATCACCAGTAGGCCCAGTTTCTGGAATGCCACATCCTGCTGGATTAAGGCGTGCGTGCCGATAACCAAATCTATCTCGCCCGCTTCAATCATCTGGCGCATCTTCTTACGGTCAGTCGTACCCAGACCGCTCTTTAACAGCGCTATCCGCACCTGCGAGCCGGCCAGGAGTTGGGTCAGGTTGCGGAAATGCTGTTCAGCCAGTATCTCGGTCGGGGCCATAAACGCCGCCTGCAGTCCGTTTCCTATAGCCGCCAGGATAGCGTAGATGGCCACAATCGTTTTGCCTGAGCCGACATCGCCCTGGAGCAGCCGGTTCATCGGGAAACCCCTGATGATATCCTGCCTGATTTCAGCGATGACCCGTTCCTGCGCCTTGGTTAGGCGAAACGGGATTCTCTTGCGGATGCGCTCCTCTAATTGTTCGGAGATAGAGATGGGGTTTTTTACCGGCGTCTGCTTGATTTGCTGCCTTCTTAAGCCCAGGGCCAGCTGGAACAGCAACAGTTCGTCATAGACCAGCCGTGACCGCGCCCGGGCCATCTGTCCGGCCGAATCCGGATAATGAATCTGCCTGATGGCCTCCTGCAGCCCCAGTAAATTATGCTTCACCCCCACACCAATTCCTTTGGTGAGGGGGTCCGTCACCAGGGGCAGATAATTATCCAGGCAAGACCTGATGATGCGCCTGAGAAATTTCTGGTTCAGGCCCTCGGTCAAAGGATAGCAGGGGATGATACCCTGTGAATTAATTGGCGCAGCGCCTTCAGGAGAGACAAACTCGTATTCCGGCGATGACAATTGCGGATACTTATAGAACTTGATTTTACCGGAGAGGATTACCTCCTGGCCTTTGGCAAAAACCGTGCGCAGAAAGGGTTGGTTAAACCAGGTGGCCGAGATATGCCCGGTTGCATCGGAAAGCACTACCTCGAAAATGGTCTTATGGCGTGAACCAATACCCTTCCTTTGCCACCCCGAGTTCCCTCGGGGCTGGTATTTAGGCAGGTGCAGGCGCACGGCGGTAATCGTCCCCTTGAGGGTGACTTCCTCGTCCGGATTAATCGCGGCCAATGATTCCTTAATGGACTTGATTTGCGAGCGGTCCAGGTATTTGCGCGGGATGTAGGCCAGCAGGTCAGCCACGGTGTGGACGCCCAGATGCTGGAACAATTTAACCCGTTGCGGCCCGACGCCCTTGAGATATTGAACGGAGTCGGTCAGATTTTTAGTGGGCATACCTCAATTTTAGCACCGGGATATGAGAAATACAACTAAACGAAGTGTGAATCCGAGCACCCCGACCCATACGGGCGGGGGCGCAGGTCAACAGAATGGAACGATAAATTTTCGCCGGGGGGTGGGTCATCTTCACGCTGGGCAGGGGTTATCTTCACACCGGGTGGGGGTCATCTTCACGCTGGGTAGGGGTCATCTACACACTTGATATGGGT
>JBBTIZ010000012.1:6443-9511 GCA_038059695.1 Planctomycetota bacterium | reverse complement strand
CCCAACTGGGATAAGGAATCACGGAATGTCCTGATTCAGTTGCTCAATAATTCAGAAACACCTGTTTCCTCGCTTTATGATAAACAGGGCGCGGTTGTGGAAATGCCCAACGGAGCGACAGCGGAGTCCCGACCTAATCGGGGAGGCAAGAACCGTGATTTATCGTTCAAGTACCGGATTATCTTTGCCGCCAAAGGCGGTGGCTCGGCCATAAAAGACCTCAATAAACCATTATTGGAATCACCGTTCCTGGACGATGTCAACCTGATTATCTTCAGGGACGAGCCGGAAATAATGGAGCAGTTTGTTATAGAAAATTAATTCCCCTCTCCCCTCGGGGGAGAGGATAGGTGAGGGGACGCTCTGCAATGAAAACAACAAATAATTATTTGCTACTGGCTGCCTGTTTGTGCCTGTCTCTGGCCCTGTCGCTCTGGGCAGAAAAAGACGAATCAATATCAATTGAATCACCGTCTGCCGTATTCCTGAATGAGGCGGAAATAGATTCACCAATAACCATCTCCGGTAAAAGCAACCTGCCGGCCGGCAGCATCATAAGAATTGCCCTTTTTGCCAAAACGAGTTCGTTCGCCGGCAACAGGTTTGAATTGCTTAATACATACCGCACTATCATTGACCAATCCGGCAACTGGCGCTACGAAATAAAACCCGTCACTGAGATACCTTTCTGGGCCGAGACATATAAAATTGAACTCGGCACTGAAGCAAAAACAATTTGCTGCCGCTATTTCAGCATCGCTTCTCCGCTGGCCTGTAAACAGCGCCAGCAGGAAATTCATTCACTCTACCAAGCCGTTACGGAAATATGGAATCTGGACCGGGAATTAAAGGATTCTATCGGCAATATTGAGGATATCAAGCAGAGGAAGACCGGATGGGAACGGAATATCCAGCAAACACTGGGCATCTACAACAGCCCTGAAGAGGCGCTGGCGCTGGCCATAAAAAAATGGCGGGAATGGGAACCCAACTATACCCGGAAGATGGAAATCCTCTCTGATTCCCTGCAGGCCCGGCCGTCTCTAATCAATTTCATTACAGTCCAGGAACAACTCTCGTATCTGTCCGCCTGCCTGTATGAAAGGTATGCCCAATACCGCGCGCAATTATTGGGCTCGCCCAGGAAAATCTCATACTACCCTGCACCATACGGTGCAGGGTTATTAAGCCCGGCTGATAACAGGAATAATGCCCTGGCCATTATGGAACGAGAAATTGTCTCCAAAATATTCCAGGACACCCTTTCCTTGATGGAATATATTGATGGCGCCAGAGGCGCCACCGGACCTCAATGGCAGAAGAGCCGCAGCGAATCCATCAAACTATGCGCTACCCTGAAGAATGAATTGGAATATTATTACCGGATGGGCCTGTTTTACCGCCAGCCCAATAAGCACTTCCTCAAGGAAAGCCAGGATTTAACGGGCCTGATTGACACGCTCGCCTTGCTCCTGGATAAACTTACTGTCTCAGACGACCTACAGGGTCACCCGGTGGGCGACAAGACCAGAAATGCCGAAGGGACTCAGGCCATCGTCACCAATCTGCACAACAAGATAACATCATTAAGTACGGAAATATATTAGATCGCCTGGTGATTGACGCCCGCATCCAGGGTTTGCCGCCCCGGAAAATATTTTATCATTTTCCCTTAAAGCCGCGGCATATTCTTTCCGATATATGCCACATAACCTGTTAAGAAAGAGAATACCATGAATAAGAAAACTGCGGGTACACCGCAACGGTTATCCAACCTGTATCGTTTCATCCGTCTAATCCTGGGCGATTCTACCCCCGACAACGCCATTGCCGAAAAATGGAATATGAATAACAAAAACTTCTCCGAGTTTAAGAACAACCGCTACCCGGTACCCCGGCTGGAACGAATCGTTACCTTGGCCAAAATACTGGACGTGGACGACCATCTGGTTTACGAAGCAGCCAAAGGTACTCCGGCTGAGCGGCTTTATCACCTGATAAAGGAATTGCGCTTGGAAAAAGTCAAACGGATGAGCGCCCAGGAAATAATCAGGACGCGGAAATTCCTGGCTGAATCCGAACGACGTTATAAAAAACTCTTCAGCCAGGCCTCGGACGCCATCTTCGTAGCCGACATTAAGACCGGAGAGATTATTGACTGTAATAGAAAAGCCGAACAACTGCTCGGACGGACCCGCAAAGAAATCGTCGGACTGCACCATACCCAACTCCATCCGCCCGGTCAACACAAATATTACCAGAACCGCTTCCAGCGGCGGGTGATATGCGGTAAGAACCTGGATTTAGTCCCGGCCCGGGTCGTCAGAAAAGACGGACAGATTATCCCGGTTTTCACCACGACAAATATCATTGAATTGGACGGCCGACCGGTCATTATGGGTATCTTCCGGGACATCAGTCAGATTAAAACCATCACAGTCAAATGCACCGCAGGCAAGGAACCTATAGTAAAGAATACAAAATATCTTGCCAGATAGGTGATTAGAAAATTAATCAAACAGTCACAGTGGCTGTCAGGTTTTGGTCCCCACTATACTTCCTACTTCCACCTTTGTAGACGTTGTCACACAGGCCGGACTTGTTCCGGCCGCCGCCGAAATACCTACCGAAGTCAATGTGCCGTTTGACTCTACTCTTGAAAAAGAATTAAAAGATTATACTAAGCGGTCTGAGGCAAAGCAGAAAAAACAATAAACAGGGACTCTTAAGAAACTTTAAAGAGACAATCCCGTAAAAGCCCCGCTGGGAAACGAAGTTTCAGCACAATTAAAACTACATCAAAAATCAGATTAATTTCTTGGCATCGCCAGTACTTTATGATACCATTGAATTTAAACTATGATTAAAAAACATCGTTGCTTATCCATCCTGGATAATATGCTTGATACCATCGGGAACACCCCCATCATCCCTATCCGATTGGCCGGTATCAATGTCAAACCCACCATCTACGGCAAACTGGAATTCTTTAATCCGTCCGGCAGTGTCAAGGACCGGATTGCCAAATATATCATTGAAATGGCGGAGCAACGCGGCATCCTGAAAAA
>JBBTIZ010000012.1:2207-6343 GCA_038059695.1 Planctomycetota bacterium | reverse complement strand
ACCGGATTGCCAAATATATCATTGAAATGGCGGAGCAACGCGGCATCCTGAAAAAGGACTCCATCATCGTCGAGGCCACCAGCGGCAATACCGGCATTGCTTTTTCAATGGTCGGCGCGGCCAAGGGTTACAAGGTCATCGTCGTGATGCCCGAACATATGAGCCAGGAACGCATCAAAATAATGCGTTCATTCGGGGCTAAGGTAATCCTCACGCCTGAGAAAGGCGGATTCCTTGAGCCGGTCAGACGCACCCAGGCCATGGCCGCCAAAGACCCGCGGGTCTTCCTACCATGCCAATTCTCCAACAAGGATAATATCGATGTCCACCGCCTGACCACAGGACAGGAAATCATCAGGCAAACCAAAGGCAAGATAGACGCCTTTGTAGCCGGCATCGGTACCGGCGGAACCCTGATGGGCGTGGCCGCGGCCCTCAAACAGGCCGGCATCAAGGCAAAGATTGTCACGGTCGAGCCGTCCGAAGCCGCCATACTCTCGGGTGAAACCAAGATGCACAGCCATCCGATTCAAGGCATCGGCGACGGCTTTATCCCAGAAATAGTGGATACCAAAATCATAGACGAGATAGTCAAGGTCAAAAGTTCCGACGCCATCAAGATGGCCAAAAGATTGATACGTGAATTGGGAATGCCGGTGGGCATCTCATCCGGCGCCAATTACTATGCGGCGGTCCAAATCGCCAAGAAAATGCCGGCCCATAAAAACGTAGTGGCGATTATCCCGGATCGGATGGAGCGCTATTTCTCTACGGGATTATTCAAGTGATTAGGCAATTTCCCTAATTCCCTGATAACCCGATACCCTGACTTATATGCCATTATTTAACTACAAAGCCAAGAAGGGACCGAGCGATTTCACTGACGGCGTGATGGAAGGCGAGAGCCCGCAGGAAATCGCCAGCAAATTGACCAACCAAGGGCTTTTCCCAATCCATATAGAACTCATCGGCGAGGTCAAGGATAAATCCATCACGGTCAGTTCCTGGTTCAGCAAAATATCGGTCCGGGACCTGAATGTCTTCACCTACCAGTTATCGTCCCTGATTAAGTCCGGCCTGCCCCTGCTCTCGGCATTGTTTATCATCACGGAGCAGACCGAGAACAAGCATTTCAAGAATATCATTGCCGACATTGCCCAGAGCGTCAAGCACGGCGATATGCTCTCTTCGGCCATGAGCAAGTATCCCAGGATATTCAACCAACTTTATACCGCAATGATAAAAGCCGGCGAGGACAGCGGCGCCCTGGATATTATCCTGCGCCGGGTGGCCGAACACCGCGAGAAGGTGGAGCAGATAAAATCGCAAATCCGCTCGGCACTGGCATACCCTATCATCGTGACCCTGGTCGGCCTGGGCTCTATCATCTTCCTCCTAACCGTGGTTATCCCGCAAATCCAGAAGGTCTTTGACACCTTGAAGGTGGATTTACCGTTACCTACCGAAATTTTGCTGATGTTCAGCAGCAGTATCACCAATTACTGGTATCTGTACCTGGGCGGCATCGTGCTGATTCTGATATTAACCAAAGGCGTGACGCTCATAGAACGGAAGGCCCTGGACCGGCTGAAACTCACCCTGCCCTTCATCGGCAAATTCATCAAGAAGACCGAATCAGCCAGGTTAGCCAGTTCGTTATCGCTGTTACTTACCAACGGCATCCCGATTCTGGCCTCGCTGGAAATCGTTATCCCCACGCTCTCAAATGATATAATAAAAGATGACCTGACCAAGGTGGCTAATGACCTTAAACTGGGCGGGTCAATGTCCAAAGGCCTCCAGAACAGCCCGCACTTTTTCCCGTTTATGACCAATATGATTCGGGTGGGTGAGGAAGGCGGCCGGCTGGATGAGGTGCTCCTTGAGGTTTCGTCGTTCTACGAACGGGAAATCGGCGAGACCATCAAAATCGGGCTCTCTCTGCTGGAGCCGATTCTGATACTGGTTATGGGCCTGGTCGTGGGTTTTATCGTCCTGAGTATGCTTCTGCCTATTTTCCAAATAAGCATAATGGCGCAGTAATCAATGAAACCGTATAAAATTGTCTGCCTCTCTGCGGTTATTTTATTGTTCATCTGTTTATGCGGTCATAGTATTTCCGCTTCACCATTCAGTAACCAAAGCCACATAAATGTCATCCCTCAGCCGCGCCAGGTTATTACTTCCGCCAAATCCCCGGCCTGCGTCCTGGATAATGAATGGTCCATCTTGTTGGAAAGTACGGCTGACGAAACCACCCGCCTGGCCGCTGAACTCATTACCAAAGACCTTAATGAGATATGGGGACTGAAGGTGTCCCTACTGGTTAATGACAAGGCGCTGGCCTCTACAGGAAAATCCATTATCCTGGGCATCCCCAAACGCGATAAAAAGATTGATGCTATCGCCACTAAGAAGGCAATTGCGCTTAATCCGGATTTACACCCACAGGGCTACAAAATTTCTATTACGCCTGACTGGCAGGGACCGAGCAAGATACTTCTTCTGGCCAACTCCTCACAAGGGCTATTCTATGCAACCCAGACCTTCAGGCAACTGATAACTAAAGACACAGCCAACCAAATAATCCTACCGCCGGTCGTTATTGACGACTGGCCGCTCTTTGATTACCGCGGGGTCCAGATAAATATCAACGAGAGAATCAAGATTGATTACCTAAAGAACCTGATTCATCTGTTGTCATACTACAAGATGAACATCCTGGCCCTGCAGACGTCATCTTTAACCGAAGAACAAATCACCGAACTAACAAAGGAAGCGTCGGCATACCAGATAAACCTAGTGGGCGATATCTCAATGATAAAGCCAGGGAGTTCGCACCATATCTGTCCGGATAAAGAAAGATGCGGACATCTCAACAGTCCCGAGGGGACTCGGGATGGCAAAGGAAGGATATCGTCTTACGCCAAAAGACCGCTCGGCTGGGCTGATGCAGTGCTCAAGGAACAACGCTTCCTATCCAAGATACCCAAAACTACCATTGTGATGAACCCGCTACTGCGGGACCGTGAGCAATCGCCCAGTGGGCGATGCGGAACGAACCCCTTGGAGCCGGATAATAATCTCACTGTCAGCAACTATTATGAACAGATAGAATCATTCAGGAAAGAGGGATTAGAACAGATACTCTGCCCGCGGATATCGGTTAATGATGATGTATTACCGGACATCTTGGCCGTCCATAAAAATATCTATACGGCCAGTCAGGCGGGCCTGAGGCACTTAGATAACAATCACTCTATAATGGGCCTGATGCTCTGCGGCACCTTGGATAAAACCACGACCTTTGCCGAGACCTTAATTGAGCCGATTATCTTTACGGCTGAATGCGCCTGGATACCAGACCGCGCACCTGCCCGAATGGCTTGGTCAGGCGGGGATGTAGACAAGTTTAGTTCTAATCTAACCCATTCCCTATTCGGCATCAATGGCAACGAGGCCGTAGAAATCACCAATCTCTTATCGTCATGTAACCAATTAGTCAGTGGGAATAATCTTTCTAATCTTATCTTCGCCGACCCCTTCCAGAGCGAGATCCATTTGGATACCCCCAACTTCTACGGCTCCCTAAAAAAGATAAAATCACTCTCGGAAGAGGCGCAGAAGAAAATAGCGTCCCTGCATGAAAAAGCACAGCGGTCTAAAGAGGTATTAGACGCCTGGCGCTATGCGGCCAGCCAGTGGCAGGCCTTTGCCGAACGATTCCTGGCCGCCAGAGAAATCAGCGATAATTACCGGTATAGATTTTATAACTGGAAATATACGATTGAATTAGACCCTGCTACAGATAATTGTCAAACAATCATAAAGGACAGCGAGCAAGCATTTGACAAAACATCTCAAGAACTTAATGCCTTAGAAGAAGAATACAAGAAACTCATCAGCCAAAGGTATGATACCGCTGAAGAAAAAGCAGTAAAACCATTTGAAACAGCCAAAACCATCTGGCAGGATAAAAAGAAGAAGGTGTCAGAAGCCATTATGTCCGGTAATTTCCCAACACCCGAGGAACTCGGGATTTCGCTGGCCGAACTGCCCCAGCGCCTGGTAGCACCGCCAATCAAACCGCCCAGCACAGAGATGGACAAGACATTTACATGGTGGGACAAGCGAAT
>JBBTIZ010000012.1:0-2107 GCA_038059695.1 Planctomycetota bacterium | reverse complement strand
TCAAACCGCCCAGCACAGAGATGGACAAGACATTTACATGGTGGGACAAGCGAATACATTACCGAGTGCTGGTTACTATAGAAAATACGGTTGCGCGTCCGGCCCTCGGACAAGAAGCATTCGCTTATCCGGTAGAAATAGAACTTAATTTTTCGGAATTATTGCAAGAATCAAGCATTACGCCAACTTCATTTGCAGAATTGGAATTTGACCCTCAATCCGTCCGGGTAATTGAGTATTCCAAGGAAGGCACGCCCATTGCCGAGGTCCCCTATCAGATGGACAAGACCATATATTTCTTTGATACAAAATTCAATCCAAGAGTTATTCTTTGCTGGATAATCCGCAAGCCCATTGAGGCAAAAAACACCAAATACTTCTATGTGTATTTTGATACAGCCAAAAACCAGGCGCCCAAATACAGCGTAAAATATCCTTACAGGGGATTATCTGTATCAGGCACAGACGGAAAAGGTTATTGGCTAAAGAACGACCGGTTCAAGGTCGGAGTTTCATCACCTTCCGAAAACAACACTCCCAACTTCTCACTTATTAATTCCTGGGTGGTCAGGAATTTTTCTACCGGATTCTTTACACACCTAAATCTAATAGATGCTAAAACTGTCGGCTTCGGATCAATCCAGGATGCCGTTCCAGCCGGCGATTTATTATTGCAAAACCAGGCCGATGGCCCGCTCCTGGCTAAGTTCCACGCCTTCTCTAAAGATGGCGATGGATACCTGTTTAATTTCTACGAGAACCTGCCTATCTGCGAGGTATTCACGGACAGCCGTATCAACGAATTCAATAATTCGTATCTGATTCCGCAATCATATCTTGCCGCCGCCTTAAAGGACAAGATGTCCGCCTTTTCAGGCGCAGAATATATATCCTCAAACTATACCAGAGGAAAAATTCCGGCAGACAAGCCGATAGACAACCTCCAGAGCAATGACTCCTACTGGCTGGCCCAGAGAATAGTCAAAGGACTGACCATCGCCTCTATCACCCCTGAAAATGGCGTTACTCATTATCTCAAGGCCACACCAGAAGATTCGAATATATCCATCTCATTCGGCGTAGCCGGCACAAAGCCACTGCACCACTTCATCCTCTATGCCGACACTGCCGAACCAAATACCTTTGACATATTGAACCAAATAAAGAACGTATTCACGCTGGAGAATCTTCCGGTTATCCAACGCAGCCGGGCTGAAAAATTATCGCCTTAGCGCGGTAAAGTAAACTAATTTCACTGATTTAACCGACCCGCCTGCCGTTGGGCAGGTTTATATATCCGCTTAACCAGCCGCATCTGCTTAATCCGCTTACAAATATTGTATTTATCTGACAAAATATTGACAGCATGATATATATTTGTTAGATAAATACTCCATTAACTTATTCAACTCTTACCAGGAGAGAATTATATGAAAACACTGACCCTACCCACCAAGACACGCGCCACCGGCCAGAAACCGACTGCCCCTGACAAGGAACGCGCCGCATTAGTCAAATCAGTTATCACTCAGGTTGACAAACACAATATCAAATTCATCAATCTCTGGTTTACCGATATCCTGGGCTATCTGAAATCTTTCACCATCACCCGCGACGAACTTGAGAACGCATTTAGCGAAGGCATGGGCTTTGACGGCTCATCCATAGAAGGATTCTGCCGGATAGATGAAAGCGATATGGTGGCTGTGCCCGACCCGAAGACATTCAGGATTGTCAGTTGGCGCAATGGCCACGACGGAACGGCCCGGATGTTTGCGGACATAATCAATCCGAACGGCACGGCCTTTGAAGGCGACCCGCGCCATATCCTCAAGACCAATTTGGAGCGCGCCGCCAAACTCGGACTGGTCTTTAATGTCGGACCGGAACTGGAATTCTTCTATTTCAAATCAGATAAATCAACCGAACGGCTGGACGAAGGCGGCTATTTTGACCTAATGCCCCGGGACGAAGCCATTGACCTGCGCCGCGAGACCATTGAGGCCCTGCAATCAATGGGCATACCGGTGGAATACGCCCACCACGAAGTGGCGCCATCCCAGCACGAAATAGACCTGCGCTATACCGATGCTATGACCATGGCTGA
>JBBTIZ010000011.1:52600-55448 GCA_038059695.1 Planctomycetota bacterium | reverse complement strand
TTGGCCTTGAGTATTTTATCCGCTGCCTTCTGGATATTGTATTCCACCCGTTTTATCCAGACCACGGCTTCGTCCGTATCATAGACCGCATAGGCCGCTTCGGGGTTCTCATCCCTGGGCTGGCCGACACTGCCGATATTGACAATGACCTTGTTGTTGCCTTTTACCGGCGTATAGGGTTCGGTGGAAAACGAGATGCTGCCCCGATTGATAGTGAACGCTATGGGGATATGGGAATGCCCGATAAAGCAAACCGGGCTGGGCAGCGAGGTCAGGGCCAACTGGACGTCGTAATTGTTCTCCATATACTCAAACATCTCAGGGTTGTAGGGCGTGGCGTGGACCACGGTGAGATTATTGACCCGCTGGACTAATTTCATATTCCGGAGGAATTCCTTATGTTCAGGGGTTAATTGCTGCTTGGTCCATTCGATGGCTCTATAGGCATAGGTGTTGAAGAAATCAATGTTGAGCAGGCCGGCTGCGGCATAATCGTGGTTGCCGGCCACCAGGATGGGATTCAGGGACAGGACCTTGTCAATGCATTCATTGGGGTTGGCGCCGTAGCCGACGATGTCGCCGATGCAGATGTATTTATCCGGCTTTTCATTGGCCATCTTTTCCATCACGGCTTCAAGCGCCTCTAAGTTGCCGTGGATATCGCCGAACGCTACATAACGCATAGAGGTTAGATTGTCAGGAAATCCTGACAGTTACAAGAAGTTACAGAAAGTTACTTGAAGGTACATGAGGGTGCAGTAACATCTTGTAACCTCCTGTAACCCGGTGTAACCTTATGTAACCTTTATATCTTCCTATTTTATTTCCCGCTTGGAGAATATCAGTATGGTTATATATAATACAAAAGCAACATAAATCAGCGTATAAAAAGAGGTCAGTAAAAGGTAGTTAATGGAAACGGTTGACTGGGTGGTCACCAGCGAACTGGTATTGAGCAAACTGAAATGGGGCAGGAGCGTGGAGACAATCCGGGCCAGCCCGGTGATGAGTATGGATGAACCCTGGCTGAGCGAGTGATAAAGATAATCCGAGATATTGCCTAATATCAGAATGGCAAAACAGCCGATGCCTGAAATGACCAGCGAGAAATAAGTGGCCAGAATCACGGCAAACGAGGTTAGGATTGACACCTGGAGGAAACAGCCGTAGATGCCCTTGGCCAGGAGCCAGATTTCGGTCCTGAAGAAACTATAGGTGTCTTTGAGGACAGATGCCGAACCGGTCAGATACTTACCGGACTTGATATTGGCCTCAATATCCGGCAGGCCATTCTTCCACCAGTAGGTCAGGATAAAGACCATGCTTAAAAACAGAAAGGCAATCAGGATGGTAAAGAGGATGCCGGCGAATTTGCCGATGATGAATTCACTGCGCCGGACCGGCTTGGACAGGAGCATAATGGCCGTCAAGTTTTCTATTTCGTTGGTGATGACCTGCGAGGCGGTTAGGATGGCGATGAGCATGCCGGCGAAGGTGATGGTGGCCATCCCGACCTCGCGCATCATTGAGACCTCCTCGCCAAAGGCAAACAGGCAGAACAGCGGCGATATCAGGAGCAGGACCGTTGAGACAGCCAGCACGATATAAAATAGGGACTGGCGCACGGCCTCCTGATAGGTAATCCGACCGATGTTGTATATGTTAGACATTAATTATAATATATAATGTGTCTCTAATGTGGTCAAGGAAAATAATAGCCACGAAGACACAAAGGCACTAAGACAACCCCCTTAGTCCCCCTTAACAAAGGGGGAATAAAAAGGGGGTTGTGTCCTTCGTGTCTTGGTGTCTTTGTGGCAGATTTCAGAGTCCTACGGCCTCTCGTAGGGACAGGTTGTTCCTCCAGAATAGTTTAACAATTAAGATACCAGCGCCGCCAGATGCGATTCAATACATAAGGGTAATTCCTGGATATTATAACCGCCTTCCAGGGCGCTGACGATTCTGCCCTGGCAGGTTTCATCAGCCACCGCCCGGACCATTTTAGTCAGTTCACCATAATCGGATATTTCCATGCCCAGCCCGCCCAGCGGGTCGTTCTTGTAACTATCAAATCCGGCAGAGATAAATATGAAATCCGGTTTATACGGACGGACTACATCGGTCATTAGGCGGGCGAATTTATCCAGATATTCTTTATTTGAGTCGTAGCCGGCCAGCGGGATATTGATTGTGAATCCGGCGCCTGGGCCGACGCCTTTTTCCTGTCCCGAGCCGCTGCCCGGGTAATACGGGTAACGATGCAGGGAGCAGAACAGGACCGTGTCATCCTTCCAGAATGCCTCCTGGGTGCCGTTGCCGTGGTGCAGGTCCCAGTCAATGATGGCAATCTTTTTCAGGCCGTGCTGGTTCTGGGCGTAGCGGGCGGCAATGGCGACATTATTAAAGAGGCAGAATCCCATTCCGTGCGTGGGCATAGCGTGATGTCCGGGCGGGCGGACCAAACAAAGCGCATTAGATTTTGGAGTGGCAATTACCTTATCAACTGCAGTCAGGACGCCGCCGGCGGCATAGAGCGCCACCTCGTAGGATTTTTCCGATACCGGCGTATCGCCGTCCAGATAACCCCCGCCTTGTTCAGTCACGGCTTTGAGCGATTCAATGTATTCCCGGCTGTGGATATAGGCAATTTCGTCAACTGATGCCTGGCGCGGTTCAAGCAGAGTGACTCTGCTCGCCCCGTTAGAAGTGTTATTAGAAGTGGTACTTTTTATAAGAGTGTTTGCATCTATACTTCTAACGGGGTAAAACCATTTCTTTCTCTTGAGATAGGCCATTGTATTTGAGAGCCGCATAGCAGTTTCAGGGTGTTGACCGGTATCGTGTT
>JBBTIZ010000011.1:0-52500 GCA_038059695.1 Planctomycetota bacterium | reverse complement strand
GCCATTGTATTTGAGAGCCGCATAGCAGTTTCAGGGTGTTGACCGGTATCGTGTTCAAGATAGATGTCGGAATACATTAAATAAGTAGGCATACGCGCTACCTGCATTCTGTTGCCGCAGAGTCGCAGTCCTTTAATGTTTTAATCGTGGCGTTTTTGGAGCAGACCGGGCAGTTCTTATTCTGCTGTATTTCTATAGTTCGGAAATTCATCTCCAGGGCATCAAAGACCAGTAATCTATTAGTCAGGAGTTGGCCCGCGCCGATAACGAGTTTGATTACTTCCGTGGCCTGTATCAGGCCGATGATTCCGGCTACGGTATTGAGGATGCCGGCCTCCTGGCAGGTGGGCACGCTATTGGCCGGGGGCGGTTCAGGAAAGATACAGCGGTAACAGGCGCTTTTGTAGGGTAAAATAGTCATTGCCTGTCCGCCGTAGCGCAGGACGCCGGCGTGAATCAGCGGGATACCCTGCCCGTCCGAATGGGGGCTCGTCCGGGCGGACATCACGCAGGCATCGTTCAGCAGGAACTTGGCGGCGAAATTGTCGCTGCCATCCACCACCACATCGTAGTTCTGGATTATGCCGGCGACATTATCCGCCTTGAGCCGTTCGGAAAGGATATTCAGTTTGATGTCCGGATTGAGTTGTTTTAGCCGCTTTTCTGCCGAGGCGGTCTTAAGTTCGTTAACTGTGCCGGGGTTATGCAATATCTGGCGGGGCAGATTGGAGATTTCCACAATGTCGTTATCAATCAGCCCGAGCGTACCGATTCCGGCCGTGGCCAGGTAAGTGGCTGTGGGCGAACCCAGCCCGCCGGCCCCGACCACAAACACCTTGGCCCGGCTGATTTTCTTCTGCCCCTCGGCGCCGAAATACGGCAGGCGGATATGCCGGCTGAATTGTTCGTTCCGCTCCAGTGGGTGCTCACGGTCACTGCGGTGTTCGCTGTTATTCATTCTTAATAACTTAATTTAGGGACTTTATCAAAACCTATTCCCCTCCCTTGATGGGAGGGGTTAGGGGAGGGTGATTACTTCGTCCCCCCTCACCCTGCCCTCTCCCACAAGGGGAGAGGGAATACTTATCATAATAGTTTTAGTAGAGCATCCAGAATATCAGTTTAATCGGTTTAATCCTGTTGTTTATGTCCTTATCCTTTTTGAGAGTATTATACCAATCACGGCGAATATTATCAAGGGTAATGTCACGGCCAGAAGGGGCGGCAGGAGTCCCTTGTTGCCGAATCCCTCAAACAGGAATTTTATCAGGAAGAATGCCATACTGCTGGAAAGACAGATGCCGATGCCGGTAAAGAAGTTCTGGGATTTGCTGGCCAGGGCAAAGGGCAGGCCCAGGAATATTAGTATCAGGACAATCAGCGGGTCGGTCAGTTTGGAATAATACTGGACTTGGAGGGTGTGGTTATTGGGCTCCAGGGTAATAAGGTTAGCCAACTGGATTGAGTTCATATAGGACGAGGATTCTTCAACCTTTTCTATGGAGCGCGGCGTCAGGTCGCAGGCCAGCAGGAATCCGTTATCGCGAAACACCTCCGGCGCTGATTTCCGGACGCCTTTATTGTCATACGAATAGATTGTTCCGTTATAAAGCATCCAGCCGGCTACGGGTTTCCCAGCGGACCCTTTGGGCTTTTCCGTCCACTCGGCCTTTTCCGCGATAATCTGGGCGATGAGATTATTATCCCGGTCATACTGGTTTATCCAGATGGAGTGCATCTGCTGTTTGACATAATCGTATTTCTTTATGGTAAACTGGTATCCTGATATTTGTTCGCTATCGCCCGCCGAGGCGAGGTCTCGCCCAGAGGGCGGACGGTCACTGCGGTGTTCCGACGCTGCGTCAGAGCGCGTCTGCCCCCCGAAAGCATTCAGGGAGGTCTCGCTAAAAGCGGAGCGGGTGAGGAAGCGGTCCGAGCCCTCGGACTTGAGAATCTTTTCCGTGATGGTCAGATACTTGCCCAGATACGGCATGATTGACTCGCTGATAAAATACATTATGCCGATAATAACCAGCACGGCAATAAATATGGGCAGGACAATCCGGTGGATGCCGATGCCGGCCGAGAGCATGGCTATCAGTTCCCGGGTTTTCATCAGTCGCGATATGGCTATCATCACCGCAATGAGCATCATTATCGGGATGAGTTTATAGAGAATAATGGGCAGCCGTATCAGGTAATACCTGGGGATGAAGATAAATATTTCCTGCTGGGTAATCTCGATAAAATCGCTGATATTGGTGAAGAAGTGAATTACGATATACAAACCCAATAGGGCCAGGATGGAAATGATCAGGGCGAATAAGAACGACTTCAAGACATAATAATCCAGTTTTCGGATGTATGAATAAGGGCCGGACAGCAGTATTTTATTTATCATTTTTAATTATGTAGTAAACCAGGGCCAGGGCGGCCAGCCCGATAATAATATTGCCCAGCCAGACCGAGGCCATTACCGGGATGACGGTCTTTTTCACGCCCAGCAGGTTGGAGAACATGGTCAGCGGGTAATAGCCCACGAAGACAATGAGCATGCTGATGCCGATGCCGGCTACCTTGGAGCCCTTGCGGATTAAGACTCCGATGGGAATGCCGATTAGGGCGAATATCAGCGGAGTCAAGCCGCCGGCATAACGTTGGTATTTGCTGAACAGAACCTGCCGGGTTTTGGTGGGGTTATCCTTATACTGGATGAGCATTTCATTGAGTTCGCGATTGGTCAAACTGGCCAGATTCCTGCGCGACGGGGCAAACAGGGTGGAGACGTCCATCTTGTAAATCAGGCGGTCTGATTTCACCAGATGCGGCGTAGTTCTTTCTTTACCCGGTGCGGCGGATTCCCGCCCGACCGAACGGGCGTTCGGGCTGGTTTCCCAACGGGTGATATAGACCTTATTCAGGTCCAGCGAGAGTCGGGCGTTATCCTTATCAATCTCAAACTTGCCTTGCCGGGCCGAGAGTTCCTCCACTAAATCCTCGCGTTTCTGGCCGAACTTGAGCAGGCGGACATGCTCAAAAATGCCGTTATTATAATTAACGTAGGTAATCTTGCCGTCCGGCAGTTTTATCTCGTCCGCTCCGCGGGAATCTGAGAACAGCCGTTTCTCGAATACGGAAATGGTCAACTGTCTGGTTTGGGCATGGCAGTAAGGGATTAGATGTGTATTTATCAGGATTACCCCGATGGACAAGAGAACGGTGAGATACAAGATTGGTCTGGTTATCCGTCCGAGCGAAATGCCCGATGATTTCATAGCCAGGAGTTCATTGTCCTCGGAAAGCCGGCCGAAGACGAATAAACTGGCCAGTAATACCGCCAGCGGAATAATATAGACCAGCGAGATGGGTACAAAATAAGGCAGGACCTTGAAGACGAATTCCGCATCCAGGGCCGTATATTTCTGGAACTGGAAGAACGGGACGATAAGCAGAATCACGGCCAACAGGGTCGTGGTAACTATCAGGAGATTTATCAGCCATGCCCGGATAACGTATCTCTGAATAATCATACGTCGAATGTTAGCATATCTTCAGGCAGATGGCTACTAAAACTCACCGGTTCATTGGTGCCTGGATGAACGAAGGAAATAAAGGACGAATGGAGCATGAGCCGTTTTGCCTTGACCGGATAATCCTTGGCAAAGGCAAACTTGCGTTCGCCCGCCACCGGATGTCCTATCATTTTGAAATGCAGGCGAATCTGGTTAGTCCGGCCGGTAACCGGTTCTACTTCAACCAGTGAATAGCCGGCCGGATAATATTTTATGACCTGGTATTTGGTGCCGGCTTCGCTGCCTTCCAACTTATAATTAATGAAGCCGGTCTGCTTCTTGGGACGGCCCTGGACAAAGGCCAGGTATTTCTTGCCCACCTGTTTCTGGTGGAACTGGTACATTACTTTTTGTTGCATTGTCTTGCCTTTGGCGTATAATATCAGGCCTGAGGTCTCCCGGTCCAGGCGGTGGCAGGGATGGGCCTTGGGGAAATCAGGTCCGGATGTTTTTGCCTGAAGATAGTTATTCAACAGGTCGGTCAGGGTGTTCTTTTCACACTTGGGCGTGGGAATGACCAGTAATCCGGATGATTTATCCACGACGAGTAAATAATCGTCTTCAAAGACAATAGAGTATTTGGGCATAAGTATGCATTATAAATTATGAATTATGAATTTGTAAATAATAGTTAATAAATTAGTTATGCAGAATCCCTATGAAGCATCATACAATCTTGCCTGCGAGAAGCTGGCCCAACTGGATTTGGATGATGTTGCTTTTAACGGCAGCGCCAGATTGGATAGCGATGTATTATCCATTGAACTCCTGGGTGAAACATTCATCATTAAAGAGCGGGGTAAGAATATAACCATCTCTTCAGGGCGTGAGCCGCGTATCAGCGAGAAGATACTGCTCCTGCATTATCTGGTTACGGCGGACGGTGCGCCGCTGACCAGCCAGGAAGTTACCCTGGAGAACATCCCGGGCGCGGCGTTCTACTATCCGACCTACAAGGCGCGCAGTATTGACCTGATCATTAGGAGATTCACCGCAGCGCCGTCTGACTTTATCAAGGCCGTCCAGAAAATCGGATTTAATCCGGCTAAAGAAGGGCGGCAATATCGCCTCAAATCACTGGTGCTGCCCAATGTGCCCATATTTTTTGTGCTCTGGGAATCCGACAGCGGACATCCGGCTATAGAAACTATCAAGGTGCTCTACGACACCGGCATTACCCACTATTTGCCCCTGGAGGATATTATTATCATTACGGAAATGATTGCCCATCGCATAATCAAATCGGGCGCTGAGGTAAGTTACCTAAAATAAAGATTGACCGACCGGTTCTGATAAGATACTCTATAATATATGTCTACAACTTGTTGTGACCATCAGCCGGAAAAGAATACCCAGCCAGCGCCCAAAGGAATAAACAGCAACCAGGTAATTATTCCCATTGCCGGGATGCACTGCCCGGCCTGCGCCCTTAATATAGAAAAATCACTGCTCTGCGTTAACGGCGTAATGGATGCCAATGTCAATTTCATCGGCGAGAAGGTGGCGGTCCGCTACGACCCGTATCGCACCGACCTTGAGCATATCAAAAAAGCCATTACCCGGCCCGGATATATTATCCGTGAAACCGTCTGGGAAAAGACCCGGGCCTATTGGGCGGAACGCATCTTCTTCGGCCAGATGGCGCTCTGCGCGGTTCTGGTCATCGTTGCCACCTTGCTGGACTTGCTGCATCTGGCGCCTAATCCGCTGGCCTGGGGACTGACCCTTTCCAACCTATTATCATTGGGCGTCATCGTCATCGGCGGTTACACCATATTAAAAGGCGCCATCCAGGCGTTGTTGGTCAATGACCTGACCGTATTTACGCTGGTCAGCATTGCCGGTATTGCCGCGGTGGCTGTCGGCGCCTATAAAGAAGCCGCTATGGTCATCCTGATTATGCTCATCGGCGAGACCCTGGAGCGTTTCGCCCTGCGCCAGAGCCGCAAGGCCATTACCAAACTCCTTAACCTGGCGCCGGTCTCGGCTTTGGTCAAACGCGACGGCAGCGAAATGGAAATCCCTTCTGAAAGCGTCAAGGTTGACGATATCGTTATTATTAAACTTGGCGCCAGAATCCCGGTGGACGGTGTCGTGGTCAAGGGCAATGCCACGATTAATGAATCCACCCTAACCGGCGAATCACTGCCGGTGGACAAGAAAGAAGGTGACACGGTTTACAGCGGCACTATCAACGAAGGCAATGCCTTTGAGATGAAGGCCACTAAGACCGGGGATGATACCAAATTCGCCCTGATTAAGCGGCTGATTCTTGAAGCCGAGTCGCAAAAAGCGCCTATCCAGCGGGTGGCGGACCGCTACGCTAAATATTTTATTCCACTGGTCCTGGCCATCAGCGTCATAGTTTTTATCCTGACCCGCAATATCTATACAGCCATAACCCTGCTCATCGTGGCCTGTCCCTGCGCCCTGGTCCTGGCCACGCCCACCGCAGTAGTCACCGGCCTGGCCAATGCCTCTCGTAAGGGCATCCTTATCAAGGGCGGGCAGTATCTGGAGGCATTAGGCGGACTTGATGCGCTCCTCATAGACAAGACCGGCACGCTCACTACCGGCAAACTGGCGGTGACCGATATTGTTCCGATGGATAACAATACCGAGAAAGACGTGTTATTATTAGCCGGCCTGGCTGAACGGCGCTCCGAACACCCGATTGCCCGGGCTGTGCTGAATAAGGCAGCGGAATTCAAACTCACTGTCCCGGAGCCGGATGCCTGTGAGATATTCAAGGGTTCGGGTATCAAGGCAACCTGTAAAGATAAGAGCGTCATAGTTGGCAACAGCTGGTTGATTACCGGCGAACAGATTAATATTACCCCGGCCGTGAACGAAATAATCTCCCGGCTGGAGAACCAGGGTAAGACCACCCTAATAGTGGTGCGCGACAAAAACATCGTCGGCGTTATCGGCGTAACCGACACCATCAAGCCGCAAGCAGTTGAGGCGATTCAGGCGATAAAGCAGTCCGGTATAAAAAAGATAGCGTTGGTTACCGGCGATAACCGGCGCGTGGCCTCAGCCATCGCCCAGCAAACCGGGCTGGAGGAATTCTATGCCGGCATGCTGCCTGAAGACAAGGTCAATAAACTCAAGGAACTTAAAGCGCAGGGCTTTAAGGTTGGGATGGTGGGCGACGGGGTCAATGACGCCCCGGCCCTGGCCGCCGCGGACGTGGGCCTGGCTATGGGCGCCTTCGGCTCTGATGTGGCTATTGAAGCGGCTGATGTCTCGCTGATGAGCGACGACCTGTCCAAAATCCCACAGGCCATTGCCCTGTCCCGCCGGGTCCTGGGCGTAATCAGACAGAACTTTGCCTTTTCTATTGCATATAATATAGTAATGATGGTCGTGGTGACATGGTTTGTCCAGCACCAGCATAATATGATGTGGGGTGCCGTGGCCCACCAACTATCCTCACTCCTGGTTATTGCCAACTCTCTGCGATTATTAAGATGAGATTGTTGACAAAGTTAACAATCTCACCCTGAACTCGTTTCAGGGTCTATAGAGATGCTGAACCAAGTTCAGCATGACATCTTATTATTTTGAACGTTGCTTATGTTGCGGTATTTCTTTCGGAGCGAAACCGCATTCATCCTTCCAGATGGTGGCATTAGAACGCGGGTCAACCAGCATCAGGGTAAACTTAAATGATTTATTGCCAACCGTATCAGGATTGCTCTTAGCCGCTTGCTCTAAATAATTTGGGGCGGAATAAATAAATGACCGCCTCCGGCCGGGATTATTGGATGGCGGGACGGCGGCTTCGGAAATTACCCCGTACAGATAATAATTCGCCTCCTCGGTGGTTTCTTTATCAATAAAGCGGACCTTATCGCCGGCCTTCCCCATTAATATATTCCGTTCGGTTTCCGCATATTTCGCAGTATAAAAAGGCACCTCGCCTTCGGTCTCTAACGGCCTGATTACGATTAGCGGCGGTTGGGAGGCCTTGGCAATGGCGTCTGATGTCAGCAGGCCCAACGCCATATCCCCGACCCCGTCAATAAATTCCTGGCTGGCCTCATTGGAATAAAACACCGGTTGTTCGGGCGGGTTGTATGACGAACGTTTTCCACCCTTCATTTCCGTCCCCATCGGCATGGCGCATCCGGCTATCAATATTCCCGCAAACAATACAACGCTTATTCTTATAACTTTGTTCATATTTCGTCTCCTTATATAAGTATTATGAGAAGTTGAGTATTTTGTAACATTCGGTCTGCGTGAGGTCAAGTTATTTTAGATGGCATAAAGATTAAATCCGCTTAATCTGGCGTCATCCCTGTCCGATAATTATAAAGGGGGTTATAGAAGGAGTACCTGCCTACGGCGGGTCTAACTCGCTGTAACGGCCTTCGGTCTAACAGCGAGTAAGATATGAAAAAGAGCATTCTCAGCACGGCCGGGGTCATCAGCGCCTGCATCCTGTTAAGCCGGATTCTGGGATTTCTGCGCGATATCCTGTGCACCGGATTCTTCGGCCCGGTCTGGGACGCCTTTATCTTTGCCTTTCAGATTCCTAATCTCTTCCGGCGCTTATTCGGCGAGGGCGCTCTCTCGGCCGCCTTTATCCCCACCCTGTCCGCCTATCTCAACCAGAAACCGTTCTCAGAGGCGCTCCGTTTTATTAATATAATCATCACTATGTTGTTCGGGTTTCTGGCGCTCCTGGCCGGGGCGGTCATTCTCTTTACCTTTGTCCTGCCCCTGGCGGCGCCGGATTTTGTCCAGTCCTCAAAGGTATTCTCGCCCCTGTTCCTGAAACTCCTGCGCGTAATGATTCCCTACCTGCCGCTGATCTGCCTGGTGGCGCTGCTCCAGGCCATCCTCAATTCGCTCAAGCATTTCCTGATGCCGGCCCTGGCCTCGGTGGTCCTCAACATCTGCTGGATCGGCGGATTCATTGCGGCCGAATTCATCAGCGGCAGCGACGAGGAAAAGGTCATGGTCATTGCCTGGTCGGTCTTAATCGGCGGCGTCCTGGAGGTGCTTATCCAACTCCCGGCGTTATGGAAGCGCAAAATCACCTACCGGCCGGCCGTTAGTTTCAGCCATCCGGGCTTAAAGGAGGTCCTGCGCCTGATGGGCCCGGTCATTATCGGACTGGCTGTATTCCAGGTCAATCTGTTTATAGATAATGTTATTGCGCTCTGGTTGGTTCCTGAACCCGGAGCAGTTTCCGCCCTGTATTACGGCAACCGGCTGATGCAATTCCCCTTTGCCTTGATTGGCATCTCGTTGGCCACCGCGGTTTTTCCCTTCCTGGCTGACTATGTGGCCAAGAACGACATCGCCGGGATGTTCAGCGAACTTAACAAGGCCTTGCGCATCGCCCTGTTCGTCGGCCTGCCGGCATCGGTTGGGCTGATGGTCCTGGCTGAACCGGTTATCCACTGGTCATTTTACTCAATTCCGGCCGCGATATTCCATAACACGGCGAAGGCATTCTCGCTGGACGCGGTGGCACGGACTAACTTTGTCCTGATTTTCTACGCGCTGGGCATCTGGTCTTATGGCGCGGTCCAGATTACCAACCGGGCCTTCTATTCACTCAAGGATATGATTACGCCGGTCAAGGTCGGGATTTATATGGTTGGCACCAACTTCATCCTGAATATAATTCTGGTCTTCCCGCTCAGGGAAAGTGGTCTTGCCCTGGCCACCACTGTTTCGTCGGTCCTGAATCTGGTGATTTTGCTCTATGTGCTGGGCAAAAGAAGCAAGGCGGTTATTCCTGATGCGCCGGATTCCATCCTATCCGGGTTTATGAAAGGCCTGATTATGCCGCTCTTCTGCAGTTTACTGATGGGCGCGATATGTTATCTGGGATTCAGGTATCTGCCTCCGGCGCCTAATCTATTATGGGAAACTGTCCGCGTCCTCGGCTTGGTGGTTCTGGGCATCGGCGCATACCTGGGATTCTCCAAGATATTCCAGCCGCATCTCATGGATGAGGTGATTCGTCCAAAGAAAACAGCGTAATTCCTGCCACGAAGACACCAAGTCCGTATGGGTTTATTTTTCCTCTTTGTGTCTTCGTGACTTGGTGGCTAACTGGTGTTTAGTATTTCCGGAACAGCTTCCCCCATTCGGTCTCCATAAATTTACTGATTCTTGGTTTGCCTATCAGCGGATACCAGATAAAATCGTGGTAGAGATTGGATGCCATGGGCGCCCAGAACATTAGCCAGGGATGCAAAGCAATTTTGCCGATGGTCTTGAGTCCGCCCTGGCGGAGCATCTGGTCGCCCCAGATGACCAAACTCTTCTTAGTCCGGAATCCGAAATCCACGCCTGATATATCCGCGCCGACAATCTCAATATTCTTCATCTCGGCATTGCCCAGTCCCATCTCGTTACATATCCGCAGGTAATCTATCTTTAAGGGGTCAAAGCCCATCATCCGGGCCGCTACCGCATCCAGCGCCACCGAATCAGCGCCGGCTAATATATAGTCCTTGATTATCGGCATCATCGTGCGCGGACCGGCTCCGTCTCCGCAGACCGTGCCGTCCATCACGCTGAATATACCCGGATGCAGTTCCTTCTGCATTATCATCAGGTCCACCAGCACCTGGTGGATATGCTTATGGGCGTAGTGGCGCGCCTCTTTCAGCAGCCCGCCGAAGGAGTTCTTGACGGCCCCGGTCGTGACCGTATGCCCGTGCGTCTTGACCGTCGGCAGATGGATAATGTTTTTACCGATAAACATCTCCGGAATCTCAATGCCATCGGGAAATATCTTATCCAGCATCAGGAGCTTGCTTTTAAATTGGTATTTGACCCACTTGACCTCTGTCAGGGGCGTGAAGGGCAGTTTGTATTTATCTAAAACCGGCAGCCAGCGGTTATTCTGCGCCCCCTTAATCGGGTCGGTCACCACGGTCTTATTCTCCAGCGGGAACAGGCGCTCTCGGGCAAATCCGTCCGCCAACAGGGTCTTGATTACGCCCTCCAGTTGCCAGGGTTGCGAGGAACAGGCCGGGAAATAACGGGTCCAGGAGAGATTGAGCTTGATAATCGTGTCTTGTTCCGGTGACAGGGTGTTTCTGTAGTCCGCCAGGCGCATCAGTTTGGCGTAATCCGCCAGGACCGTGGCCGGGGATGTCTTCAGAACTGCTATCTTCGATTTCATAGGCACAAATTAATTGGTATAATTATAGACAACAGGATTAAACGGATTTAACGGAAAAATCAGTTCAATCAGCTAAATCCCGTTGTTAAAAAGTGAATTCCTATTCTATTGAATTATCTGAAAGCAACCGGTTAAATCTGTGGTTAATACAGGATAATTATTACTACTGTAGCCCACAACAATATACTAATCAGCAAGGGCTTATCAGCCAGGATGATATTCTCCGGCTCGCCGCCTTCCTGCTTCTGGTGCACTAAATACAGATACCGGAAAATCCCATAGACCACAAAGGGAATAGTCAGGAGCATATTCTGTGAGCCGACCTTGGCCACGGTTTCATCAGCCAGCGTATAGAGTGTATAAGCCATAATGGTTGAGGCAGTTAGCGCTGAAATCATCTGGTCCAGCAGATAGGGTGAATACCGGCCCAGGACCGGACGATGATTCTCAGGCGTCTCCAGGACGGTCATCTCAGCCCGACGCTTGGAGAAGGCGATGAATAGTGACAGCGAAATGGTGCAGATATAGAGCCAGCTGGAGATGGCGATATCTATGGCCACGGCCCCGGCCACCATCCGCAGGACGAATCCGGCCGCAATCACCAGCGCATCCATAATAATCATCCGTTTTAGGACCAGCGAATACAGTATCTGCAATACGGCATAGGTCAGGCAGATGTGGAAGAACGGCAGACCTACCGGGTTCTTTGAAACAGTGGATACGCTCCAGGCCAAGTCCAGCGAGGCAATTAATAAAAGAATGGCGATAACCAGTGCGAATGGGATGGGCAGCCGTCCTGAGGCAATGGGGCGTTTGGACTTGACTGGGTGGAGCCGGTCTGCCTTGGCATCCATGATATCGTTGATGATGTAGCAGGCGCTGCTCAGCAGGCAGAATATGATAAATGCCTCCAGGGTTTTTATGAGCGGTGGGGTATTGGTCAGGTTTCGGGAGAAGGCCAGGGCCGCAAAGACAAAGAGGTTCTTGAGCCATTGCTTGGGCCTGAGGGATTCAATAAGGGCTATCATATAATTTATTATAACATAGGACTTCAAGTCCTGTCCATTAAATTCATCGCAGGTATGCATAGCGGCTCTAACGTGTATGCCTTTCGGCGATAGAGGGTATGATTCTTGGGACTGAGGCGTATGACTCTCGGGGCTAAGGAGTATGACTCTTGGGGCTAAGGAGTATGACTCTTGGGGCTAAGGGGTATGACTCTTGGGGCTGAGGCGTATGACTCTTGGGGCTAACGGCTATGATTCTTGGCGCTAAGGGATATGCTTCTTGGGGTTAGAGGGTATGGCTCTCGGGGACAATGGGTATGACTATTGGCTATAAGGTGTATGACTCTTGGCCCTAAGGGCTATGACTGCCGGCGCTAAGGGATATGACTCTCGGGGCTAAGGGATATGAGGGGGTACCCTATCCCCCACCGGGGGGACATTTTTGTATCAGTAATTTATCTGGCATAAAAGGTTAAATGTTTTTGATATATCATTAGTAATTTAAAGATGTTAGAGGAATTTTATCACCTTAACTTGTCAGATAATTCATTAGGTCAAGGGTAAGTCACAAGGCGCAAAACCTTGACTTTTTGGCCTAAAAAATGGTATTTTAACCGCATAAAGCGGTATTAACAGGATGAGTTCTGTCAGGAGTTGTCATAGGATGTCATATGCCAAAGAAGAAGAAAACCATCATTAAATTTACCGAACTCTTTAGTAAACACCCCCAGGAATTACTCACCTCTGATGAGGTATGTATGCTGTTAAGAATAAGTTTACGCACCCTTTACCGGATTATCAAAAGGGGTGAACTGCCTTATAATAAAGTCGGCCAGACGTATCGTTTCAGGGTGGCGGAAGTAAAGGATTACTATCTGACCATTGCCAATCCGGTTTCATATTATTTCAAGCCGGAGATTCTCCTGAGGTATAATGAACCGTCTGTTAAGTACACGCACCAGAAAGAGCCCAAAGGCGGCGGCTGGCTTATCTTCAGGGATATTCCGGGAAGACCGGGCGCCACGGCTTATGTTCGTTATCACGAGCGGACTTTACCTTATGGCGAGAAGGTCTTAATGTTAACCCGTAATCAGTTTGAGCGTTTACCAGAACAGGAAAAGTTATACTGGCGTGAATTTGAGATACCATAGTCAAAAAATTAACCTCCGACAGCAGCCCGCACACCAGTTAGTTCTGTCGTATTATATAACTGGAGACAGCCGCAGTTCGTGCACTCAAAGTATTCGAATTCATCTCTGGTGCCCAGGAGCATTTCCTTTACCAGATAGGCCTTGTTTGGGCCGGCGTTGCCGCAAATCCTACAGGTTACAGATGCTGGCGTTGTCATAATGCCAGGGATTATAACACCGCTGATTTAGATGGGTAAGAAAAATGGGAATTGCGCAGTTGCTACCCGCCGGGATTTTTACGGCCTGCCGTGCCTACCGGCCGAGATGGCCGCTTTAGGGTCTTTTTGGAGTCCCCGTTTGGTTTTCTTCGGGCTCTTGCTTTTGAGCAGGATATTGATAGGCACTTCGCTGATATTTACGCCGTAAATGGGCAGGAGTTTGCGCAACTGTTGTTGGATATAGCGCAGGGCCTGGTCGCTGAACAGGGCGCGGCTGTTTGTCATCAGGGTGATGGTGGGCGGGAACGAGCCGGTCTGGGCCACGTAGTATATCTTGGGAATCGGCGCGCCCCGATGCGCCACCGGCAAGGATGTCTTTAGTTTTTCGGCCACCTTGTTCAGAATCGGAGTGGGGATGGTTACGCCGACCTGCCTATAGAGTTCCTGGCTCATCTGGACGATGGAGTCAACATTAAACCCGGTCTTGGCCGAGATGAAGACAATGGGCGCAAAATTCAGGGACGTCAGCGCCGTATTCAGATAGGCCTGGTATTCGCCGGACAAGGTGTTTTTGGCCACCAGGTCCCATTTATTGACCGCAATGACGCAGGGTTTGTAGTTTTCCGTAATGGAATTGGCGATTTTCTTGTCCACCTCGGAGATTTTATCCCGGGCATCCAGCATAAAGAGCACCACATCGGCCCGCCGGATGGCTGATTCGGTTCTCTGCTGGCTGTAGATTTCCACGGCGTCTTTTAGTTTACTTTTCCTGAGCACGCCGGCCGTGTCAATAGCGATAAATTTCCGGCCGTCTTTCTCAAACAGGACGTCAATAGCATCCCGGGTGGTGCCGGGTATCTCGCTGACGATGGTGCGTTCCTCATGGGCCAGATTATTGACCAGGGTGGATTTGCCCACGTTGCGCTTGCCGGCAATGGCAATGGATATTAGAGCCGGTTTTCCGGAGGGATTACCGGCTCTTATCCCGTATCCCGCTTCAGCGGGAGGAGGGAGTGGGCGTTGCGTTGCGGGCTCAAAGCGCTTTAGTTTTTCCCAGAGTTCGTCCAATCCCCTTTTCTGCAGGGCGGAGACAGCCAGGGGCTCGCCCCAGCCGAGTTTGCGGAACTCACTTAAGCCCTTTTCCAATTGCAGGGTATCGGCTTTGTTGATGCACAGGATTACGGGTTTGGTTTGATGGTGCAGTGCCTTGCTGATTTCCAATTCCAGGTTAGTGACGCCGGTGCGGATGTCGGCCAGGAAGATAATCAGGTCGGCTTCAGCCAGGGCGGCGTTTATCTGCTGGTGAATCTCGGCCCAGAATTGCTGCTGCGATTTGGGCTCGAATCCGCCCGTGTCAATCAATTCCACGGTGAGATTATCCCGGGTGACCTGGGTGGAGATGCGGTCCCGGGTGGTGCCGGCAATGGCATCCACGATGGCCATCCGGCGCCGGGCCAGGGCGTTGAACAGGGTGGATTTGCCGACATTGGGCCGGCCGACAATCGCGACGATATTATGCATACATTACCTATCAAGAGAATTCATTGCCACTTAGGAAACAACCCCCTTTTATTCCCCCTTTGTTAAGGGGGACTAATTCGGGGGCCACTAATTCCCCCTTATTAAAGGGGGCGAGGGGGTTGTATTAGTGCCTTGGTGGCTGAATTATATCCTCTTATACTGCGCTAAGACAGTTGATAAATCCTTTTGTTCGGGTTCGGTGATACCTAAGAATGCCACTCCTAAATAATATGTCTGCAGAGCGAATTTCTTTTCAGACCGGACCACCTTGCCTACGAAATGGTAATCCTTGCTATCCAGTCGCATAAACATCTCCAGTTCGGTGCCGAGCGGCAATAATCTTTTACTGTCCAGTAACAGGCCGATGGCGCTGACGTTAACGGTCTCGGCAATGAGTTTGTCGTGGCCGGGGATTTTTATCTGCTTGTATTCAAAGGGAAGTTTCAGGGCGAATCTGGGGAGCCGGCGCCGTTCAATCAGGTAGAGTTTCTTTTCCTTGAATAGGTCCAGGAGTTTGCCGTCGAACTTGGTATCGCGCCCCTGCTCCAGTATGGCGATGGCCTGTTCGTGGGTCATGGCTTTTTTATATGGCCGGTCCTGGGCCACCAGGGCGTCATAGACATCGGCAATGGCCAGAATCTTGGCCGAGACGGTCATCTGTTCCGATTTCAGGCCCGAGGGATAACCGGAGCCGTCTAATTTTTCGTGGTGGGTTGAAGCGATATGGGGAATCTCGCGGAGTTCCCGGGCAAAGAACATATTGTCCAGTATTTCCTTGGTCCGGCTGGCGTGGCGCTTCATCTCATCAAATTCCTCGGGCGTGAGTTTATCGGGTTTGAGCAGGACCCGGTCCGGCACGCCGATTTTGCCCACGTCGTGCAGGGCCGCTGAATAATCCAGCATCTTTAATTCGGTCTCGTCGAAGCCGAGGGCCTCGCCCATATTAATGGCAAAGCGGGCCACCCGTTCCGAATGGCCGGCCGTGGTCGGGTCGCGGGCATCAATGGCCGAGCCCATGGTCTTGAGGAAACTTTTGAGGGTGAGTTCCTGTTCCTGGTATAACTGGGCGTTTTCCACAGCCACGGCGGCCTGGGCGGCCAGGGCCATTATCAGCGCCTCGTCTTCCATCAGGAAAATACCTTTTCTTTTATTCAGGACCTGGAGGACCCCGACGGTCTCGTTCTTGTGGTTGAGCATCGGGGCGCAGAGGATGTTGCGGGTCTTGAATCCGGTCTGCTTGTCCACCGCCGGATTAAAACGGCTGTCTTGGTAGGCGTCCGGGATATTGACCAGGGAGGAGTTCTTTACCGCGAATCCGGCGACGCCTTTGTCGGCCGGGAACCTGATTTCCGAGACCTCTTTTAACTGGGCCACCCGGGTGAAGAGTTCGTTGGTATCGTAATCCATCAGGAAGATGGAACTGCGTTCGGCGCCCAGGATGACCGTGGAATTTTCTATGATTAACTTGAGGAGGCGGTCCACATCCTTTTCCCGCATCAGGGCGCTGCTGACCTGCAGGAGCATAGCCAGTTTGTCAATCCTGATGGTGGACGACATTGCCGTATCAATACTACATTTGTCCATAAAAGGCGTGTATACCTTATTTCTCAACGGGGTCAAGAAAAATTAGCCACTAAGACACTAAGTCACCCTTCGGCTTATGCCTCAGGGTAAACTGCGAATTCTTTGTACTGGAGTTTACACTGAGCGTAGCGAATGTGTGGCAGAAGTTACGAAGTTTTCTTGACATTATTACAAAAATATGGCTGTATAGGTAGTATGAAAGTGGCTGATAACATACCGGCTTTCACTATTGCGGTGGCTTCCCAGTTAACCGACACGCCTATTCGCATGCTCCGGGAATACGAAAAACAGGGATTAATCCGGCCCAAGAAAATCAATAACCGCCGGATGTACACGGGCTGTGAAGTGGGCTTTGTCAGGGATATCAGGTATTACCTGACCGAAAGAAGGATGACCATCAGCGGGCTCAAGGAATTCTATTTTAGGTCCGGATGCTGGGAGATAAAACGGTGCCGCCGGCCCAAATGCCCGGCCTACGGCAATATTAAGAAGCAATGCTGGCAGGTGGTGAAGAATCATGCGCGCTGCAGCCCGGAAATCTGTCCCTTCTGCCCGATTTTTATTATCAAGACCGGTGAAAGAAATAACAAAGACGATAGCGTGATAAGCCCGCTGGCTTATCCGGCCCCGATAAATAATCGGGATAAGAACCGGTAAAGGTCTTTTGTTCCCGACATTATCGGGACCAAAAGCCCTAACCGGTTCTAAAGGAAATAAATATATGCCAGAAAAAGTTATTGTTGCCTGTTCGGCCTGCGCCACCCAATATAACGTGGCCACCTTACAGCCCGGGGCTAAGTTCAAGTGCCAGAAGTGCGGCAATATTAATGTTGTGCCTACGGGAGGCAATGCTCTGCCGGTTCCGGCCGCGCCCAGACCTATGGTTAGGGGTGCCAAGCCGCCGACCAGATTGATGCCGCTGGCTAAAGGGATGGGGATAAAGACCTCAGGATTAAGGAAGGGCTTGCCGGGCAGAAAACCAATCGGTGATTCTGATGAAGAAGGCATGAACGGCCTGGAGATAAAGAAGAAGAGCCAGACGCCGCTCTTTATCGGTATTGCTGTCGGCGCTGTTGTATTGATAGTGGTGATAATTGTTTTGGCTTCAGGCGGCGAGAAGGAAGATGCTGCGCTCAAGGACGCCAGGGAGAAAGAGAAAGCCGAGGCGTCCAAGGAAGCGGATAAGAAGTCCGAGGCGGACAAGAAGACCGCCGAGGAAAAACCGGCTGAGGAAAAACCGGCCCTAGAGATAAGAAAGACAGCCCCGGAGGCCAAGAAATCATCCAAGCCCAAACTCAAGGATGATATTGACGAGGCAGTCAAGACGGAAATAGAGCCGATTCTCAAGGATATGCGCAACCAGAAGGATATCGGGCCGAGCAGGGAAAAGATTATGGCCAAGGGCAAAAAGGCCATACCCGTTTTGATTGAAGCGATTGGCGGCGCTGATGACTGGGCGGCAATGTTTGCTTATGAAATACTCCTGAAGATGACCAAGCGAAACAGAGATGATACCCAAAAGGTCAGTCAAATGATAGGCAAGGACGCGCGTCAGGACTGCCAAAAGGAATGGGAGGATTGGTGGTTTAAGGCCAAAGAAAGCATACCGGATTAAACCGTTTATTCTACCCAATAATTCGGGGCTTCCTTGGTGATGACGATGTCGTGTGGGTGGCTTTCCTTGAGCGAGGCCGGTGAAATCCTGATGAATCTGGCTTTGGCGCGAAGGGCGGCCACATCCTTGGCGCCGCAGTAGCCCATGCCTGATTTCAAGCCGCCGACTAATTGATAGACCAGGTCACTCAAAGAGCCGCGGGACGGGGTCTGGCCTTCAATGCCTTCGGGAACCAGTTTGGATTTTTCGGTGACGTCGGACTGGCCGTAACGTTCCTTGCTGCCTTTAATCATGGCGCCTTCAGAGCCCATACCCCGATAGGACTTATACGGTCTGCCTTTGAAGATGAATACCTCGCCCGGGCTTTCGTTGACTGCGGCGAAGAGTCCGCCAATCATTACGGACGAGGCGCCCAGGGCCAGGGCCTTGGTGATGTCGCCGGAATGACTGATGCCGCCGTCCGCGATTACCGGCACCTTGTATTTAGATGCGGCCTTGGCGCATTCATAAACCGCAGTGCCTTGGGGCACGCCCACACCGGCAATAATGCGGGTAGTACAGATGGAGCCGGGTCCGATGCCAACCTTGACGCCGTCAGCGCCGGCTTTTATCAGGTCAATGGTTCCTTCAGCCGTGGCCACGTTGCCGGCCACCACGTCTATCTTAAAATGCTTCTTGATGTTCTTGACGGTATTAATCACGTTAGCCGAATGGCCGTGGGCCGTGTCAACCACCAGGACATCCACATTGGCCGCGATGAGTTTTTCCACCCGAGCCATATCGTTGACGCCGACGGCCGCGCCGACCACCAGCCGGCCCTGTTTGTCACGGCAGGCATTGGGGAATTGCAGGGTCTTGTTGATGTCCTTAATCGTAATCAGGCCCTGGAGCAGATAGTCCTTGTCCACCAGCAGGAGTTTTTCCACCTTGTTCTTGTGGAGAATCTGCTTGGCTTGTTCCAGGGTGGTATGAGGCGCAGCGGTAATCAGATGTTCCTTGGTCATGACCTCGGATATTTTCTTGTCATCTGATTTCTGGAAGCGCAGGTCGCGGATGGTCAGAATGCCGACCAGTTTCTTGTTTCCCACAACGATGGGGATGCCGGAGATGTGGTGGTCGGCCATAATCTGCTTGGCGGTCTTGATGGTCTCGTCCGGCGTCAGGCAGACCGGGTCGGCGATAACGCCGCTGGCCGAACGTTTTACCTTGGTGACCTCCCGGACCTGTTCTTCAACGGATAGGTTGCGATGGATGATGCCGATGCCGCCTTCCTGGGCCAAGGCGATAGCCAGATGCGCCTCGGTGACCGTATCCATAGGCGAAGAAACAATCGGGGTATTGAGCGGAATATGGCGCGAGAAGAAGGTCTGGGTATTGATTTCAGCGGGAATGACCTCGGATTTCTGGGGCACCAGCAGAACGTCGTTAAAGGTAAATCCACTTGCAGTGAGTGAACCGAATCTGTCAGTGAAAAACTTGCTATCCATAAATACTATATAGCAGGGTTGTTATGGTATGTCAAGAAATTAGGATATTTTCCTGAATATCTTTCTCAGGGCAATGCCCCGGTGGCTGATGCAATGCTTCAAGCGGGCCGGGGGTTGGCCGAAGGTCAATCTCCCGCGGGCAGCCGAGTGAGCGGGAATAAATATGGGGTCGTAGCCGAAGCCGTTCCTGCCTTTGGGCTTTAGGGCTATCCGGCCCCAGCAGATGCCCTGCGCCAGGGCAATAATCTTACCCTTTGGCAAGGCAATCACGGCTGAGCACCTGTATCGGGCGGTTCTTTTGGACATCGGCAGTCCGGAGAGCAGGGCCAGTAATTTGCGGATATTTTCCTTGTCTGTGGCGTTTCTATGCCGGCTGTCTGACGCAAAGCGGGCGGAACGGAGGCCCGGTTGCCAGTTTAGCGCCTTAATCTCTATGCCTGAATCCTCGGCCAGGACAGGTTGTCCGGTGTATTTAGCCCAGGTAATCGCTTTTTTGGCGGCGTTGGCCAGATAGGTCTGGCCGGTCTCTTTTACATCAGGTATATTATCAAACCGGCGCAGCGGGATAAAGCGGATAGCCGGCTTTCTGCCGGACAGGCGGTAAATGGCCATAATTTCCCTGACCTTGTGGCGATTCTTGGTGCCGATGACAATGGTGAGTTGTTTCATATAATATTTCTACCACAAAGATACGAAAAGCACAAGATATTTTTTCACCACAAAGCGCACAAAGGATACGAAGGTAGAGCCTAATGGCCTCCCGTAGGGACAACCCCCCGGCCCCCTTTTCTAAGGGGGAGTGGTGGGGAATTCTAATTCCCTCTTACTAAAGGGGGATAAAGGGGGTTGTTTCCTCTTTGTGAATTTTGTGGTGAGTATTTAATTACTTGAAATCAATTATAGAGGTTATTATTATATACGAATTACGCACGCACTGTCATTCCTGCGTAAGCAGGAATTCCAGCCGGAGTTTATCCCGCATTCCGATGCGGGACGGGAATGACACAGAAGGTGGCTTGTATTGTAATGTGTAGATTGTAATATTATTTACCTATGAGTTTAGAGAGTAAAGACAAGAGATACCTCTGGCATCCCTTCACCCAGATGAAGGATTGGCTGGCCGACGATATCGTGATTATTGCGCGGGCTAAAGGAAATTATCTCTATGACACCAAGGGCCGGAAATACTTAGACGGCATTTCCTCGCTTTGGTGCAATGTCCACGGGCATCAGGTCAAGGAGATTAACCAAGCAATCAAGAATCAACTCTCCAGGGTGGCGCATTCTACGATGTTAGGGCTGTCCAATGTCCCGGCTATAGAATTGGCTGAGGAACTCATCCGGATTGCGCTCCGATGCTCACGAGCGGAGCGCCCCGTATCCCTTCGGGGCATCGGGACGCCTCGTGGCTTACAGCGGGTATTTTATTCAGACGGCGGCTCAACGGCCGTGGAGATTGCGCTCAAGATGGCATTCCAGTACCAGAGACAAGTAAGAAGTAGAAAGTCAAAAGTAAAAAGTAAGTTCCTGACCTTTGTTAACGGCTATCACGGCGATACCATCGGCTCGGTGAGTTTAGGCGGGATGGGTTTGTTTCACAAGACCTATAAGCCGTTGTTATTCAAGACCATTCAGGCGCCGGCGCCTTATTGCTATCGCTGTCCCTGCGGGAAGACGCCACCGTTAAATTCCCCTTTGTCCCCCTTTTGCAAAGGGGGAATCAGGGGGATTAGAGCCGCGTCCACAGAAAATAATAAAACTAATTGTTATTTACAATGCCTCACAGCAACCGAAACACTTATTAAAAAGCACCATAAAGAATTGTGCGGCGTGGTGATTGAGCCGCTGGTCCAGGGCGCAGCCGGGATGCTTACCCAGCCCAAGGGCTTCATCAGGCGCATCAGGCAACTCTGCACTAAATATGATGTTTTGATGATAGCCGACGAGGTGGCCACCGGATTCGGCAGAACCGGTAAGATGTTTGCCTGTGAGCACGAGAATGTTACGCCGGATATTATGACCGTAGCCAAAGGCATTACCGGCGGGTACTTGCCATTAGCCGCCACACTAACTACTGAAAAGATATTCAGGGCATTCTTAGGCGAATTTAAGGACAATAAGACATTCTTTCACGGGCATACCTATACAGGCAATCCGCTGGCTTGTTCTGCGGCCCTGGCGAACCTCAGGATATTCCGCAAGGAAAAGACGCTTCAGAAACTCCAGCCCAAGATAAAGATGCTCTCTAAAGAATTAGAGCGATTCTACGAATTGGAAAATGTGGGCGATATCCGCCAATGCGGGTTTATGGCGGGTATAGAATTAGTCAAAGAGCGTGGAACTAAAGAGCCGTTTCCTGGCGAGGCGCGGATGGGGCATCAGGTGATACTTGAGGCGCGCAAGCAGGGCGTTATGTTAAGGCCGCTCGGGGATGTCATCGTCCTGATGCCGCCCTTGAGTATTACGGTTAAGGAATTGAAGTTATTGTTGGATGTAACCTATCAATCCATCAGGATAGTGATGAATTACTTAAATTCGTAGGAGATGGTTATCTTGCCCTTACCGGTAGCCTGACCCTGGGTGTTTCCTTTGGTGCAGGGCTGGTTTCCGTCAAGGACAATGTCGCCGGCCAATTCCACCTTGGTAAAGCGGCCCTTCTTTATGGCGAAAACAGCGGTGCCCTTGAACGTTGCCTCAATATTCATCCCGTTGTCCTCGCCCTTGAGTGTGCCATTCAGTTCAATGACAGCGGAATCTGATTTTACTTCTTTGAGCAGACATTTAAGAGAGCCGCTGCTGAAACGGGCGTTGATGCCCACTTCGGTGCAACCGTGCGACACAGTCCGCCTTTTATGGTTGCTGAAATTGAATATGCGCGGCACTGATTCCGAAGGAGCTTCCCATTCGGACTTGGCCTGAACCTCTTCCGAGGGCAGAATCAGGGCGAACCGGTGCTCGTCTATAGATATAAAGGATTTGATTGATTCGGTAATCTGGCTGGCCGGTCCCTGGCCCACAGTGGTGATGGTCCCGTCAGATTCAATAACAATCTTCTTGCTGTCCAGCGGTTCTTGCTTTGGGGTCTGGGATGATTTGCTGATATAATATTTGGAAGAGCGGTAATTACGTTCCAGGCGGGTAATCTGCCCATCGGTTATCTTTACTATTTTCTGCTCTATCTCCTGCTGTAATTTGGAATACAAAGACATGAGGGGGTGCTTGGGCATAGATGGCACTTCTACATTGGCATTGGCCTCTAATTTATAGATGATTACTTCCTTATCGCCTTCTTTCATAAGGTATTTCAGGGTGTATGACTTGGGTGGGTCCGCTGATTCCAGCCAGGTCAGGGACATCGCGGCTAACAAGCCGACCACCACCACCAATGCTAATCCTAATTTTTGGTTCATATCTTTTCCTCCGGCGGACTGTTAACCGCCTGAATATCAGGTTTTGGCTTTATAAACAGGGAGATGATAATCAGGCCCGCTCCGATAGTAATATAAGTATCAGCCAGATTAAAAATAGGCCAGTTAATTATGTAAAAATCAATGAAGTCACGCACGGCCCCATAGACAATCCGGTCGTATAAATTACCCAAAGCGCCGGCCAGAATCAATCCGAAAGCGATGGTCAGCAATAGATTCATTCTAACCGGAGATTCTGACGCAGGATTACCCGGGTGTTTCTCTTCGCTAAACAGGTTAATATATTTGAACATTAAAATAATAAGCGGGACGGCCAGAGCCGGAATAATCAGGAACAGGATAGAGCCCTGCTGGAACAATCCCCAGATAATGCCTTTATTAAGAACGGGGTTAAACTGCATAACGCTGGGAAAAATGTGCGGATGGATGTTGCCCGGAACTATTGATAGTTCGCCAGAACTGTCAACAAACACAGGCACAAAAAGATGCTTGGTGATTAAGTCGCCGATGGTTCCCAAGATGGCAATGAGGAAAAAGATAAACCATCTCATGAATTTAGCGCTTCTCCACAGATTCCTGGCATTTGACGCAGAGACGGGCATAGGGAATAACTTTTAGCCGGTTTTCGGCTATGTGACTGGAGCATTCTTCGCAGATACCATAGACCTTATTTTCGATGCGCTCCAGGGCTTCGTCTATCTCTTTGACTTCAATATCTTCGCCTTCCAGGAGGCCCAGTGAAAAATCCTGCTCAAAGGTATCGCTGCCGGCATCAGCCAGATGGATAGGCAGATTGGAAAGGTCGCCGCTGGCCTCACGTCCTGATTTCTTCAGGGAATTGTCTTCAAGATGCTCCATTCCCTCGCGCAGGATAATTTTTATCTTCAGGAGCCGGCCTTTGAATTCTTTCAGTTTAGCATTGTTAAAAGGCGTTTTTACTTCCATCGTGATATCCTTTGATGTTTTGCGCGCAGACATTGCTCGCCCGGCAGTTCGGCTGGATTTAACCGCCTTTTTCTTTCTTTTCATCTGTCTGTTTTTGTTTTATAATTGTATTTAAACGGGCGATATTTTTCCTTAATTTTCTTATCTCGGTATGATTTTGGACAACATCTGTAACCTGCCGGCAGCGCAGGCGGAAATATTCTTTCTTGGTATTCTCGAGTTCCGCAGTTAACTCGGCCCTATCCTTTTGTTTCATATCTTTTACTGTAAGCATATATTTCAGTCCTTCCGGGAAACTTTTATCCAGCCCCAACATTCGTCGGGATAAGAGTCGGTAACGATACATCGCCCCTACGGGTCGCTGCATCTAACCGGCTCTAATGTATTCGTTTAACTAATTTGGTATTAAAGGGCATCTTATGGGCCACGCTGTTAAAAACCTTGCGGGCGACATCCTCGCTCACGCCGTCGACCTCAAATAAAACCGTGCCTTTTTTTACTACAGCCGCATAATATTCCGGTTCGCCCTTGCCGGTGCCCATTCTGGTTTCGGCCGGCTTAGCCGTAATCGGCTTATGCGGGAAGATTCTCAGCCAGAATTTTCCTGTGGGCGGCATTTGGTGCGTAATCGCCACCCGGCCGGCTTCTATTTGCTGGGCTGAGAGCCAGCCGCGTTCCAGGCACATTAATCCGTATTCGCCGAAGGCCACAAAATTGCCTCTTTGGGCTTCGCCCTTCATCGTACCCCGTTGCCATTTACGGTATTTTATCCTTTTGGGCATTAACATAAATAGATTCCTTTAAACGTTTGGCTTTTGTTCCCCTGCTTCGTTCCCATTGTGGCTGGGTGCTACCTGTTTTACGGCCTGTACCGGAGATATTACCGGATTAGAAATTGGGGCCGCAACGCCGCGAAGCGAGCCCAATGGCTGGGCCAGGGACTTTTTAGTCCGCTCAATCTCGCCCTTATAAATCCAGACCTTAACGCCGATAGTTCCTTTATTTAAAAGGGCGGTGGAGCGGGCATAATCAATATCCGCCTTAAGCGTATGCAGGGGCACCTTGCCTTTGCTCAGGGATTCAGCCCGGGCGATTTCCGCGCCGCCGATGCGGCCCGCGATTCTTATTTTTATACCCTGGGCGCCGGCTCCCAATACGGTTTCAATGGCTTTGTGCATTATCCGGCGGTGGTGGGATTGCTTTTCCAACTGCTGGGCAATAGAATCGCCCACTAACTGGGCGCTTAACTCCGGCTTCAATACCTCAATCACCTTCAAATCCATAACCTTGCCTTTGCATAATTTAACCAGGTCCTCGGTCAGTTTATCCGCCTTGACGCCGCGCCGGCCGATGATATATGACGGCTTAGCGCAATAGACAATCACAATGGTCTTTTCAGTATTGCGCTCGATCTCTATCCGCTGGAGTCCGGCGAAATTATATTCCTTCTTAATGAACTTACGGATTTTTTCATCCTCCACGGCTAATCTGCCGTAGTCCTTTTTATTGGCATACCAGCGGGAAATCCAATCCTTGTTAATACCGATTCTTAATGCAACGGGTGATACTTTTTGTCCCATAATTATTTGGTTTTACTTTCCTTTTTCTTCTCGCCCTCAGGGTGACCCGGTGGTCCGGACGCCGCCTTTTGGCGCTTCGGCGCCGCTTCAGGGTGGGAATGACCGCCATGCCTGCCGGCCGGCAGGGATGACTGGGCTGGTTGTGTAACAGTTTTTCCGCCAGAGGCGGATCCGCCTATGGTGGATAATACCAGGGTGATATGGGAGGTGCGTTTCTTTACCTGGGAGGCGCGGCCCATAGAACCGTACCGTAATCGCTTGAATGCCGGGCCGTCACCTACTTTTATTTCACTGATATATAAATTCTCCGGAGATAGATTGGCGTCCCGGTTCGTGGCATTAGCCACCGCCGAATTAACCAGTTTGAGCAGGAAATACGACGAGCGCTTGGGGGTATATTTCAGAATCCGCTGTGCTTCCGGGATGGACTTGTTGCGCAGCATATCCACCACATAGCGTGTCTTACGCGGCGCGCTTCTGACAGACCTTAAAATAGATTTATATTCCATTATTCTTCAACCTCTGCCTTTTTCAGGCCCGGATGCCCGCGGAATAGCCGGGTCGGCGAGAATTCGCCCAGTTTATGGCCCACCATATCCTCGGTCACAAAGACCTTGAGGAATTTATTGCCGTTATGGACCATAAAAGTATGGGAGACGAATTCCGGCAACACGGTGGAGCGTCTGGACCAGGTTTTTATCGGGTCGTGGCCCCGGTTTTCTTTCTGCCTGATGACCTTTTTCAGCAGTTTGGCCTCCACATACGGACCTTTTTTAATTGAACGGCTCATGGCTTAAAACAATGTCCTTCCTTTGCCATCCCGCCTTAGCGGGATAAACACAAATTATTTCCTTCTTCTAATAATAAAAGAACTGCTTGGCCTGCGGCGTTGACGGGTCTTGCCGCCCTTGGCCAGTTTACCCCAGGGTGAACACGGATGGCGTCCGCCGCCTGACCGGCCTTCGCCGCCGCCCATCGGATGTGAAACCGGATTCTGGGCCGTGCCTCGGACTGTGGGCCTTATTCCCATCCAGCGCTTGCGTCCGGCTTTGCCCAGCCAAACAGTGGCGTATTCCGGGTTGCTGACCTGTCCGATAGTCGCGCGGCATTCCACGTGCACCTTCCGGATTTCGCCGCTGGGCAGTTGGAGTTGGGCATATTCGCCTTCTCTGGCCATCAGTTTGGCAAAAGAGCCGGCGCTGCGCACCATCTGCCCGCCCCGGCCCCGGTATAATTCAACATTGTGTATAATTAATCCTAACGGGATATTCTTGATAGGCATGGTGTTGCCGTTCTTCGGCTCCACCTTTTCCCCGGACATCAGGACCTCGCCGGCCCGGATATCCTTGGGGGCCAGGATATAACGTTTTTCGCCGTCCTTATAGCAGAGCAGGGCGATAAAAGCCGTCCGATTTGGGTCATATTCTATGGATTCCACCCTGGCCGGGATATTATCTTTATTGCGCTTGAAATCTATGATGCGGTATTGGTGCCGGTTGCCGCCGCCGATATGACGGCAGGTAATCTCGCCCTGGTTATTCCGCCCGCCGGTCTTCCTGAGCGATACCAATAAACTCTTTTCCGGCTCCTTCTTGGTCAGGATGGAATAATCCACCACTGATGCCGACCTGCGGCCCGGGCTGGTTGGTTTGTATAATCTTAATGCCATGTCTTTATATCTCTATCCGGTAACCTTCTTTTAAGGTCACCATTGCTTTTTTCCAGTTTTTTCTCTGTCCCGCAACGAATTTATACTTCTTGACTTTTCCCTTGACATTAATGGTTCGGACGCTATCCACCTTGACCGGGAAAAGGTTTTCAATCGAGTGTTTAATTAAGTCCTTGTTGGCTGAGTCGTCAACCATAAAAGAATAAACCAGTTTCTGTTTGGCAATCTCCGTCTTCTCGGTCAACAGGGGCTTTTTTATAACGTCATACGCTGACTTTTTCATCGACATTCTTCCTTACAGAAATTAAATGCTCCAGGGATTCTTTGGTCAACATCAGCCGCTGGTATTTTATTACATCGAAGGCGTTCAGGTCCGTAACGGGCATTAATTTAAGGCCCGGGATATTGCGCGAAGAAAGATACAAAACTCGTTTCGGGTCTTTTATGCCCAGCAGGCACTTATTCTTGGGTCTTTCATTTGCCGGGTCAATTCCCATCTTCTTGATGATGGCTGAGAAATCCTTGGTCCTGGGGGTTTCCATATTAAGCGAATTGATAATGCTGGTCTCGTTGCCCTTGAATTTGGCCAGGAGCGCCGAATCCAGGGCCTTTATCCTTAATTGCTGGGGGATGTTATAATAGTAGCTCCTGGGGTGAGGCCCAAATACCACGCCGCCGTGCCTCCAGATTGGAGAGCGGATAGTCCCGCAGCGGGCCCGGCCCGTGCCTTTCTGTTTCCAGGGCTTTTTGGTGCTGCCTTCCACCTCGCCTCTGTCCTTGGTTGAGGCATTACCCGTGCGCTGGTTGGACTGGTACATCACCACTATTTCCTGGAGCAGTTTCTTGTTGACCCGGCCGCCGAAAAGGGCTTCGTCAACCGAAATCTTTTCTGTCTCCTTGCCCTCGTTGTCATATACCGTTAGCTCTAACATATTTATTTCTTGGCGGGGGCTCTTGGTTCGACCTTCTTTTTGGCCTTGCCTGAAACCACCGGCGCTTTCTTGGTCAAATTCGTCTTATAAATCGTCACAAACCCGTTCTTGTGCCCGGGCACTGCGCCGCAGACAAAAAGCAGGTCTCTGTTTATATCCACCTTAACAACCTCTAAATTATCCACCGTAACATTCTCGACTCCGTAATGCCCGCACATATGCCGGTTGGGCCTGATATGGGTCAGACGTGAATCCCCCGACAGGCCGCCCGGACCTCGCACGTTCATCGAACCGTGGCTTTCCGGGCCGCGCTTTTTATTCCATCTCCGGACCATGCCGGAAAAGCCCCGGCCTCTGGTCACGCCGGTGACGCATACTTTATAGACGCCTTCAAATATATCCACCTTGATTTCATCGCCCGGCTTGAATGACTCGGCTTCCTTTTCGCCGGTCGGGCCGTCCGCCAGCCGGAATTCCCTGATATAGCGAGGCGGGGTTTCGACTTTCGAATTCTTAAGGTGTCCCAGTATGGCCTTGGTGGTATTCTGTTTCTTCTTAGCGTCAAAACCGACCTGGACCGCATTATAACCGTCGGTTTTAACGGTCTTGACCTGCAGCACCGGGCAGGGACCGGCCTTGAGCACGGTCACCGGCACCACATTGCCGTCTTCCTTGAAGATTTGGGTCATTCCCAACTTCGTTGCTAATAATCCGGGCATTGGTAACATATTATATCAACTTTATTTGGATATCCACGCCGCTGGGCACATTAAGGTTCTTAAGCGCCTCGGTGGTTTGGACCGTGGGGTTTATCAGTTCAATCAGCCGCTTATGGGTGCGGATTTCGAACTGTTCCCGCGATTTCTTATCCACGTGGGGCGAGCGCAGGACTGTATAACGTTCAATCCTGGTGGGCAGGGGCACCGGGCCGGATATCTTGGTTCCGCCCTTTTTGACCGTATTGATAATCTCGCCCACGGTCTGGTCCAGGACCCGATGGTCATAAGAACGTAATTTAATTCGTACTAACATATTCTCCTATTCCTAATGGGTTTACCCTCTTCTGGTCCCGGAGGGACGAAAAGAGTTTCCTCTTATACTCAAAATAGAATTAACTGTCAACATAATTTAATATTTTTTTATTAAAAATCCGTTAAACGGCTAAATCGGTTTATTGCGATTATTTATTTGGTATTTACCTGAAAGATTGTTATAATAGGTATATAATCTAATCCTGTTAGCGAGCCTGCCTGCGGCAGGCAGGGAGGTAAATTATGAAAACTAGAACAACGGTTATCATCGCGCTAACCTTGGCCGCCTTCTTGGGCGGATGCATCGTCTATTCGCCGCCGGACCCGGATGGGCCGGATTTCTACCGACCGGCTACGCCCCATACCCGGGTCCAGGTAACGCACCGTGAATTCGTCCACTCTGATATGGAATGGGTGCTCTGGGAATATTATGACTGGGACTATGACGTGGTTTACAACCTTCATTATAGATACAACTACACGAATGACGAGGTAGCCCTGATACTGTTTTTGGCGTATTACGGGCGCGTAGAGCCGGTCCGGATAGTCCAGTGGCGCCAATCCGGCATCCCCTGGATGACCATCACCACCTATAACCTGAGATTACAGCCGGACATATTCTTTGTGCCGGTCTCGCCGGCCTATAGATTCGGCCCGCCCTATGGCAATGCTTACGGCCGATACTGGAAAAACCCCAAGGCCGTGGTTCTGACCGACAGCGAAATGGTTAATTTGGTTTATCTTAAGACCACTTGTCTGGCTTACAATGCCTCGCCGGTTGAGGTCATCAAACTCCACGAACAGGGCCGTGATTTCAACCAGATAGTTTGGGTGCATCGGAGTGAAGGCCGGCATATAAAGACGGCCCGGGGCCGGGAGGTCAGGGAACCGCCGGACCGGGTGAAGATAAGGCCGATGGAGCACAACAAACCAGGGCGTGACAAGGATAAAGATAAACCGGAGACCGGACCGGAAAAAGGCAAGCCCGGACTGCGCCCGGCCGCAGGCGATATGACTGGCGGTAATGACGAACAACCCAAGGCAGACGAAAAGCCCAAAACTGATAAAGATAAACCTAAGGCAGGCTCCAAGCCGTCTAAGGACAAGGGCAAGCCCAAGGGTTCTGACAAGCCCAAAACAGATGATAAGGGCGGTAAGGGTAAGAAGTAATTTCTTACTACAGATGATACAAAGAAGATAACACGGCTACCCGCCATTGTAGGGAATAGCACGAATTATACGAATCACAGATATACTGCCTCCCGTAGGGACGATACTTACTTTAATGACTTTATTTCGCGCCTTCCGGGCTACTTCAGCCGGACGATTTCCAGCCGGTAATAGACCTCCAGGGTCAGGGCATTGATGGCCGTGGCATAGACCCGGCTGCCTTCAGCGCTCCAGCGGTCTATCGGTTCCCAACTGCCGTCCGCGCAGGCATCAGCTTTGCTACATTGGTTCTTGAGGAGCACGTCTTTCATCTTTTCGTTCCATGCCTTCCAGCCCGGGCCATCGGGTCCGTCATACTGGTTCAGGCAATAGGTGGCATAGAACCAGTAATAGTAGTCAATGACGCCGGATTTAGAGGTGTCCCAGGCCGGCAAACTCTTGAGGATTTCAGCCACGCCTAATTTTATTATCGGGTCAGAGGCCTTTTTGTCTATGAAGATGCGGGTCATGACGCCGATGGCCGTCAGGGAGGGCTGAATCATTATGTTTCTGATATCTTCGTGCGACATGACGGCCTTACTGCCTGGTTCGGTGTAGCCGACCTGGCCGTAGTTCGGGTCGGTCACGTCGTCATAGAATGATTTTATGCCGGCGAATGCCTCGGCCGGCACAGTAATCCCGCAATGGTCGGCGGTCTTTAAGGCCATCATGACCCAGCCGGTGACCGAGGTGTCGTTCTGGCCGTCCCGGGGCTGGTAGCGCCAGGCCTTGCCCGGATTCCGGCTTTCCAGCAGGAATTTGACGGCCCGTTCCACGGGTTCCTGGAAGTTCAGCCCGGCCGGGCTGTGCATACTCTGGCTGTAGAGGTCGGCCAGGGCATAGGCGCAGATGGCCTGGTTGTACATAAATTTGCCGTCCTTGGACGCGCTAAACGAGCCGTCCGGGAGCTGGCGGTCGATGAGGTATTTAGCGGCATTGCGGACCACGTCGCCGAAGCAGATGCCGTCATAAACGTCGCGTAAACTGGAGGTCCTGTATCCGGCGCCGGTAAAGGCGAGTAACGCCAGGCCGGTCAGGCCGATATCAAACTGTTCATCGCCGGCGCCCAGGCATTTGGTGCTGCGGCACTGGCGCTGGAATGACTTGGCGCCCCAGGAACCGTCCGGGTTCTGGTGCCGGGCCAGCCATTTGAGCGCGGCCAAGACGGATTGGTTTTCCGGTTTATTCTTGGTTCTAAAGTTACCTCTGGGCCCGTTGCCGCCTTTGGGGCCGAAACCCCCACCGATTCCGGTAGTGTCGTGATATCCTTTTGCCATCAGAGGGCTTTGGCTGAGAGAATCAGTGGGGTTCTCGTTCGGGTCGTCGGACGGGTTTTCCACGGGCGGCAGAAAGGTTTCCACTGTCTTAATGTTTTCAGGGGTGAGCGGTTTGATCGGTTCCGGGTCGGGCATCTTGGTTATTTCCGGGTCTATGTCCGGTACGCGAGCGGTAACAATAGGGACATCAGGCGGCTGAGGCGGCGTCATATCCGGCAGAGTGGCCAGCATCAGGATAAGCAGGACGTGGAAGATTAATGAAGCCAGCCACCAGGGGGTGCTGTGCAGTTGTTGCTGGAGCCAGAGGTTGAAGTCAAACTGGCGCGCCAGGGCGTGTTCGGCCAGCGAGCCCTCCCTAATAACGATTACTTGGCTTGTCATAAACGCCTCCTTACTCGCTGTTAGCCACGGCGTAATGTCGGGGCGTTATCAGCGAGTTAGCCCCGCCGCAGGCGGGGGCTTCTTTCCACATCTATATAAACGAAATAAATGGCCTTGCGGTTCTATAAAAATGATATTTTGTAAGCGGATTTGGCAGATTGGGCTGATTAAATTAATCTGTGTTAATCTGTGGTTGAGAATTTTTAATACGAGAACAGCGGCAGGGTCTGGGATTGGATGGTCTTGTTATCCCTCAGGTGGGTCAGGGTGAGCGAGAGCGTATCAGATGTCTTTTGCACCTTGATGCCGGATTCCAAATGGATATAGAGCAACGTCTTATCTCTTTCGGCGGCCTGGTAGATATCGGTCTGGGGTTGGAATCGCTGACGGGGAATAGTTTGCGGGTTTGAGAGCGAGTCATTATCATCCAACGGCCGGAGGTTTTCCTTTGCCAGGATGATGACTTTATTAATGCGCAAGAGCCCGCCCGTAGGTTTAGTATTGGTTATCGCCCCTTCATTGATGTATCCTTTTATGAACAGCGTATCCTGAATCACACCGGCGGTTGCCAGCCGCTCTGTTCTCATCTCGTCTTTTTCTACCGGAATATTTCCGGCGGCTGCGTTCTTGGCGTCGGTAAAGAGGTTATCAAATTCATATCTTGTTGTCTCTATCTTCAGCCAGAGATGGTATTCCTGGGCGATGTCAGCCGGATTGGCCCGGGGCGAGACGAACCTGACTATTTCGGCCTTAGTGATGAATGGTTGTTGTTTATTAATGACCCGGGGCAGGAGAAGCGCGCCAAGCGCGCCAAATATAATAATGAAGGCAATGGCGATGACGGCGATTATACGGTCGGTTTTCATCAGGCGATAAGGTATTACTTGTTGGTTAAGGCCGCGATGCCGGGCAGTTCCTTGCCTTCCATGAATTCCAGGAACGCGCCGCCGCCCGTGGATATGTGGGACATCTGGCCGGCCACCTTGAATTTTTCAGCCGCGGCCACGGTTTCGCCGCCCCCGATGACCCGGATTGCTTTCAGCCCGGCTAATGTCGTGGCGATAGAACGGGTGCCCTCGGCGAATCTATCATTCTCAAATATGCCCAGCGGCCCGTTCCAGATAATGGTCTGGGCGGGCAGGAGTTTGGAGGTAAATAACTTGATGGTCTCGGGGCCGATATCCACGCCGCTGAAGCCGTCCGAGATGGCGTTCTTCTCAATCTTTAGCCGGCCCTTGCCCTGGATGTTGTCGGTGACCAGATGGTCAACCGGCAGGACGATTTCCACGCCTTTCTTCCTGGCTTGGGTCAGGATTTTGGAGGCGGTATCGACATTGTCCTTGTCCAGTTTGGAAGAGCCGATGTCCTTGCCCTGGGCCTTGAGGAAGGTGTAAGCCATTCCGCCGCCGATTAGGATGGTGTTGACCTTGTTGAGCAGGTTTTGGATGACCGTGATTTTATCAGCCACCTTGGCGCCGCCCAGGATAGCTACATAGGGCGTGGCCGGCGATTCGTTAAGTTTGTCCAGGTATTCTATTTCCCGGGCCAGGAGCAGGCCGGCGCCGGACTTGAGATATTTGGTCACGCCGACAATAGAGGCATGCGCCCGGTGCGCGCAGGCAAAGGCGTCGTCGATATACAAATCGCCCAGTAAGGCGAGTTTCTTGGAGAACTTGTCGTTATTGGCTTCCTCTTCCGGATAGAACCTCAGGTTTTCCAGGAGCACCACCTCGCCTTCCTTCAGGTTAGAGACGGTTTTCTCAACCAGCGAGCCGATGGAGTCGTCCATCTTTTTGACGGGCCGTTTGAGCAGTTCCGTTAACTTAGCGGCAACTTTGTCTAATTTGAGTTTCTCGTCCCAACCCTTGGGCCGGCCCAGATGCGTCATCAGGACCACCTTGCCGTTATTGCTCAGGATGTGATTCAACGTCGGCAGGGTGGACCGGATGCGGGTATCGTCAATAATATTACCTCTATCGTCCATCGGAACATTGAAATCCACCCTGGTCAGGATACGTTGGCCGGTTAACTGCATATCTTGAATGGTAAGTTTTGTCATAGCAATCTCTTTTTAGAGCCAGTTAGCCCTATGGTTGTTACGACCAAAGGGAGTCCCGTCAGGGGCCGGCTTTTATCCCGTCCCGATGTTACAGCGGGGCGGGGCTGCAGTATTATTTATACATATAGGGCTACCTGGTTTTTGCCCTTTTTCTTGGCCTGGTGCAGAAGGGCATTATCAGCCGCCTTGATTAATTCGTTAGAGGTTTTTATGCCGGATTCATTGTGGTAACTTGATAAGCCGATACTTATGGTGAGAGAAGCGGTTTTATCAGCCGGGGCTTTGTTTTCCCGACCCGTCGCTTCGGGACGGGTCGGCGAACCGATGGTTGAGAACCGGTAGTCCGCGACGCTCTGGCGGATTTTTTCAGCCACCTGGGATGCCTCGGTGCTATTGGCGCCGGGCAGGATGACCAGGAATTCCTCGCCGCCGTACCGGGCCGGGATATCAATATCCCTGCAGTTATCCTTAATCAAGCCGCTTATTTCCTTGAGGCAGTTGTCGCCGGCCAGATGTCCGTAGAAATCGTTATACTTCTTGAAATCGTCAATATCCAGCATCATAACTGCGAGTGGCTGGTGAAATTGTTCCGCCCGCCTGATTTCATTTTCCAGCCGTTCTTTAATATAGATTTGGTTGTATAATTGGGTCAGGCCGTCCTTGATAGCCATCTGGGATAGTTTCTTGTTGGTCTCGCCCAGGGCCACGGCGTATTTATTGACCTCGTTTATCTTGTGCTGAATCTCTTTGACCATTTCCATAAAACAGGCGTTCAGCTTTTCCGTCTCGTCGTTGGTATCCATCAGGAGATTCACATTGGCGTTTTCCTTGACAAAGCGCACGGTCTTCAGGGTGATTTCCTCCAGCGAAGTGGCCGAACGATATAAAAGGACCAGGGCCGATATGGACATCAGAACCAGCGCGCCGATGCCGATTAACAGCGGAATCAACTGGGCGGCGGGCAGTGAAGTTTTACCCATCAGCCCCTGGCTGACGACATAAACGAGAAATAGCGCCGGGATAATAGATAAAAGAAAATAGGCCACCCACAACTTGTGCTTCAGTCCCTGTGATTTAAAGGAGTGCCTGGTTTTCTGATTCATAGTATGTTCTCACTTTTCTGTTAGCAAACACTGTTAGAGTTATTATAACAATATTCCTCCTTTCTGGCAATAAATTTTGTATATTTTGAGTTGACCCCGTTAGAGATGATTATATAATCTTGGTTAGGATTAGAGATGGCTTATTTAGAATAGGTAATTATAGAATAAATATATTCGTTACGGTCAGGTCAGAGACGTGACCTATCTCTAACGGGGTTGACCCCGGACCCTATTAGATATATATAAATATCCGGATTATTCTTGCCGATATATAAGGAATAATGCCGGAGCGGTCAGGACTGTTTAATATGCTGAAAAGATTATTGGTAGTTGGCGTAATTGTGTTTCCCTGCCTGATTATTTCCTGCTGGGGGAGCGGCGGCGTTAAGATACCTTCTCCGGACCGCGAAGGGGAACTGTTGGCCGATGACAAGATAAAAGAAGCCGGGGTTTACAGCGAGCCGGAACATCTCAAAACACGGCTTTACGAATCCGCCGGGCCCGGGCGGGATGTTGCCGCCGAACGGCTGGCCCTCCTGAATACCAGAAAAGCCAGGAAAATCATCTCGTCCGTGCTGGCCAGCGATAACGAGGAAGCCGCCAAAGCCGTCCTTAAGGCGTTGGCTAAACATAAGAGCGATTATCTGTTCATTGATGAAATGATTGTCATCCTGGAAACCGGCAAGGCATCCCTGCATCCTTATGTCTTTGCGGTCTTCAGCAATGCCGACGAGGAAAAGGTGGCCAAGGCCATCCTCAAGGAATTGAACCAGCCCGAAAAGCCCGAGCCGGTCCGCCAGAATCTGGTCAAAGGGCTGTCCTTTGTGCCGAGCATCCGGAGCATCCCGTTCTTGATTGGCTTGTTGAGCAACCGCAAGAGCGACCTCAATACCGAAATTCTCAATACCCTAAACATCCTGACCAGGCAAAGTTTTGCCGCCCGGGAAGAATGGATTGCCTGGTGGAAGGTCAACAGCAAACAGTCGCGGGAAAAATGGCTGGAGCAGTCCATCATTGAATATAAAAACCAGATACAGGAAAAAGATAAACTTATCAGGCAGTATGGCGACGCCATTACGGCGTTAAAGATAGATATCCTGAAGATGCGGCTGGAACAGGCGCGCCGGCTGGCCGATGCCCCGGCTGAAATCTCGTTGCTGACCTCGGCCCTGGACGACAAGGCCATAATGCTCAAGAAATATGTCCTAGAACAGATAAAGACATTGGATAAAGAAAAGACCAAGCAGATACTGCCCCGGCTCAGGGATGAAATAACCGCATACAAGCCCCGCGAAGCGGGGACAGATGCGTCGGTTGATGAATTCCGCACTCTACTATTTGATATTCTGGGTGACTTGGGCGACGAATCGTCGATTGACCCCCTCTTGGGCATCCTCAATAATCCCAAGGAATCAACCGCCATTAAAAATAAGATAACCGTTGCGTTGAGGCGGATTAAAAACCCCAGGGTGGTCCTCCCGCTGATTGAACTGCTGGATGAACTGCTGGATAGGGAGACGCCGGAAATCGTGGTCGTGATTGTAGAAACCATCGGCGCCTTCGGCCCGGAAGGCAAACCGGCCGTGGCCAAGTTCCACGAATGCCTCAAGTCAATCAGGTACCAGAATGACGAGAAACTCATCAAGTCCCTCATTGATGCCCTAGGCGATATCAAAGACCCGTCCAGCGCGCCGGAAATCCTGCCTTTTATAAATGATGCCCGACCGCGCGTCCGCTGGTCGGCCTCAAACTGTCTGGGTAAAATCAATGTCCCGGATATCGCGCCGCAACTGGCCAAACTCCTGGCTGATGAGTTTATGGATATCAGGCAGATTACCATAGAGTCGCTGGGCAAACTGGGCAACAAGGCGGCCGGTCCGGATATTATCAAGATTTTGATTAATGACAAAGACACGCGCACCAGGCAACTCTCAGCCGAAGCCCTGGGTAAAATCAAGGATGCCGCCGGCATTCCGGCCCTGATTGTAATACTGAATGAGAAAGACGAGAAACTCGCGGGTTCGGCCTGGAAAGCCCTCCTGGCCGTTACGGCGGATAATCTGGATTTGATGGAGGAGGCGGTCTCCAAACTCAGGGAGTTGAAATTGACCTCCTACGGCATCCTGATGCTCGAGGAGATTGCCAAGAACCAGCAGTTCAAGGCCGATGAATTTAAGACGAGAATATCGTTGAACAAAGGGATGCTCGGCCTGCTTCAGATGGAGTCCGGTGAATATACCAAGGCCGAGGATTATCTGAAAGACGCGGTGAAGGATTTCGCCGATAAGCCGGAATTTACCCTGGCCCTGATTAGTTGCTACAAGAAACTCCAGAAGTTTGACCAGGCCCTGAAATCCTGCATTGCGCTTCTGGAAGACCAGAAGGAGTCGTCGCCGGAATGGTGGTCGCTGAAACTGGAGCAACTGTCATTATATTCCGAAATGAAAGAATATAATAAGGTAATAGAAGAGACCGGGAAACTGATTTCCCGCAATAATCTGGCGCCGGAGATAAAGGAGAAACTGGAAAATGCCAGGGGCGAGTCCCAGAAGGCGCTGCCGCCGCCGGCTCCGGCTAATCCGAAATAAGAGATTCTAACAAAATAATGCATGCTTGAATATATTACAGCCGGCGAATCGCACGGCCAGGCCATCATTACCGTTATCAGCGGCTTCCCGGCCGGTGTCCGCATCAAAGAAGAAGTAATCAATTCCGAACTCAAGCGCCGCAGGGCCTGCGCCGGACGCGGACCCAGGATGTCTTTAGAAAAAGATAAAATAGAAATCCTGAGCGGATTGAAGAATGGCAAAACCCTCGGCGCGCCTATCACCATCCAGGTCCGGAACCAGAAAAACACCCTTGATTTCTTACCGCCCATAACCAGGGTCAGGCCCGGTCATATTGACCTGGCTGCGGCAATGAAGTTCCTGGTTCCGGATGGCCGCATCGGGGCTGAGCAAGCCAGCGCCCGGACCACAGTCGGACGCGTCATCGCCGGCTCTGTTGCTAAATCACTCCTTGATTACTTTGCGATTAAGGTGTTTGGCTATACAACCCAAATCGGCTCTGTTCAGGCAGACCATCCAACCGGCCGACCGGTTAACTGGAGGACTGGCAGACAAACATCTTTCTACACCCTTGACAAAAATGTTATCCCTGAATGGAAGCATCTCTTAAGCGAGGCAGAAAATGATGGCGACACCTTGGGCGGCTGCTTTGAGGTAGCCGGATTCAATATCCCGGTCGGCCTGGGCGACCATACCCATTGGCAGGACCGATTTGATGCCCGTTTGAGCCAGGCAATAATGGCTATCCCGGCCGTTAAAGCCGTAGAAATCGGCCTGGGATTCGGCTATGCGGATAAACCCGGCTCGCAGGTGATGGATTTATTTGCCACACATAATAATAGGCCTATTCTAAACAAATATGGCGGCTGGAAGCGGATGACCAACTATGCCGGCGGGATTGAAGGCGGGTTGACCAGTGGCGAGAATATAATAGTAAGGGCCGCGGTAAAACCCATTCCGACATTGAAAAGACCGTTGCCGACCATAGACCTGAGAACCAAACGTCCGGCCAAGGCCCAGGTAGAATCCAGCGACATCTGCGCGGTCCCGGCCGCGTCAGTCATCGGCGAGGCAGTCGTGGCATTTGAAATAGCCCGGGCCTTTATCAGCCGATTCCCGGGGAGGACCATAGCCGAGATAACAACTGATTTTCGGACTTATCAAACCCATCTCAAAAAGAAGTTCGGGTAGCAGGAAGAAAAATTCGTATGTGTCCCCAGATTAACAATACTATCCTGGTGGTACTGATGTTGCCGTGGCAGATGGTGGAACCAACGCCCAGAGGGACACTTCCCACCGGCTACAACACTTAATTTACTTGACACATAAGACATAGTTTTTATAAAGTACCTCTTATGCCGAGAGTTGCCAGAGCGGTCGCCGTGGATTTTCCTCATCATGTCATTCAAAGAGGTAATAACAAGCAAAAGGTCTTCTTTGCCCAGGAAACACGCGCTAGGTATTTAGACCTGCTAAAGGAATACGCCACCAGATGGGATGTCTCTATCCTGGCTTATTGCCTGATGACTAACCATGTTCACCTCTTGGTTCGTCCCGGTAAAGAAGAATCATTTGCCAAGATGATGCAGGGGGTGAGTTTGTCTTATACGCAATACATTAACAGGCGATATAAAAGGACGGGGCGATTATGGGAAAGCCGTTTTCATTCTTGTATTATAGATGAAGAGCCGTATTTATGGGTCGTGGCCCGGTACATTGAGCGGAATCCGAAACGAGCCCGGATAGTAAAGGAAATAGAGGATTACCCGTATTCCAGCGCGGTGGCGCACATTAAAGGGATTAAAGATGATGTATTAACCGAGGATTTATTTGACGAGGGCGAACGGGAGGAGTATCTTAAGACAATCAAAGCAGAAGCGGAAGAATCCGAGACGAATTTAATCCGGAAGGCGACAAAAACAGGCAAGCCCATAGGTGATAAGAGATTCGTAAACCGAATGGCGGAGTTACTGGGAAGGGATTTTATAACAAGAAAGACACGCGGGATAGGAAAGTAAAGGGATTCCGGCGGTGGGAAGTGTCCCTCTGGCACAAGACACGCGGGATAGGAAAGTAAAGGGATTCCGGCGGTGGGAAGTGTCCCTCTGGCACTATACGACCGATTGTCTTCTTTATCGTAAATAGAAATCATCTTGGATTACTTATTTTCCTTATCCGGCTTGCGTTGATGTTTGTCTAATAGTACCTTGAAATCGTCATCCGAGTATAATTTTATATCCTTGTTTTTGCCATCACTGATTAAAACATGTCTGGCATTGTATGCCTTTAATCCAAATGCCCACCAACCAATATAATGATTGTTTTGTTTTTCATATACTAGTACCGTTGTTTCAGTCGCATCAGCACGACTAATAGAAAAATATTCATAGTCTATTTTATTGACTTTATCTTTGTCCGCAGGGCATTTAAATATTAATTCTGCATTTAATCCTCTTTCCAATAAATACTGCTTAATTTCCTCTATCTGCTGAGGATAATATTTATTCGTCTCAAAATATCTACCCAACCCATCACTAATTGCTAATAAATTTAGCCTGCATTTAATATCTATTGCTCTTACGCCGCGACAAATACTAGGCACTAACAAAATACAACTAGCACTTATTACTATAAGCAATGTTATCATTAACCGTTTCCAGTTTATCATAGTAATCGTTCCTTTCATTTTACTAACGTAAAGTATATATATAACTTCCTACGGCATCAGCCTCCGGTTCTGGCTCAACAGGCGATTCTATTGCATGTCCAAGAACAACATGCGCACACTCATGAGCAAGTAACGCAAAAAGAGAATTTTCCTGTTCATTTTCTATTGCTAATGGACTAAAAACAATTAAGTCTGGGTATAAAAAATGTGGCTCAAAAATAAACGCATCAACATAACCTACTATATGAGAAATATCTGCTTAATCTGGGGACACAATACTAGTTTTCCTCCTGTTTAACCTATATGTCATCAGCATCTCGGAAAAATACCTGTTGTCTGCGATTGCCTCTTTGGGTAACATGGTGCGGAATCCCCGGAATAACGGCTTTGGCTAATCGTGCCATAGTGTTATTATTGTAACTTATTATTTAGGAGTGTGCAATAAATTAACTAGTATTGTGTCCCCAGATTACCCCAGATTACCAGATTATCCCAGATTATCCCCAGATTATCCCAGATTATCTCGGGTTATGATCTTGTTTACCCTGGCCTTTATGGGCATCATGCCGCTGGGCATCCTGCTGGCCGGTAGCGTGGCCAGCGTCATCGGCGCGCCGGCCATCCTGGCTATCGGGGGCGGGGTCTGCATCCTGGCCGCGCTGGTCTTTGCCTCTCAACTCGGCAAAATCAGAAAATCCATCCATCCGATTTACGTCCGGCTGGGCATCCTGCCGGCGGGCTCGGCCGGCATCCCCACCGTTGCCCAATTAACTGCGTCTAAGGAATAAAACGTGCGGATAAATACACCTGATTACCCATCCGCTAAATCTGCTTACAAATCTCATTTTCATAGCAACTTTTCGTCTTCTTTTTGGTTTATATAAGTGGAGGGAAACGCCCTGGAAACCGCATAAATACTGAGAAAAATTGAGATTGATTGCAGTTTTTAGGGGTGCTCAAACATTCATATATATGGAGGGGAACCACAGATTACACAGATTCCCCAGATTAAAACTAGAAAGGAGAAACCAGAAAAACGGCGGCCGTCCGGATTGACCCGGATGACCTGACACTTTTGGTTCCCCCTGATTTGGGGGGAGGCGATTAAATATGTTGTGCCACTCCGGATAACAACTTTAAGGAACCGGCACGCAATGATGAAAACTTCTTTGATGAGAGCGACCAGCGTCCTGAAAAACCGGTAGATAAGCCAGGGGAAACCAAAAATCCCCGGAACGGCCCATCACGCCGCAAAGCATCCGGACCGTCTAAATTCGACATATTCCAGGCCAAGAACGACGGCGAATTGTCCTCGGACTTACCTGAGCGCAAGCACGAGGGATTCCGCAAATTATTAATCGGCGTATTCCAGGCCATCCAATGCCTGAATTTTCCGGGAGTAAAGGAGCTGTTACGCCTGAAATCGCTGGCCAAGTGCGGCGGGGTGATAAAGGCCATGGCCGCTGATTTGGGCGAAAGCCCGAATACCATCAGCCACTGGCTTCTGGGCCTGGAAAAGATGTATGAAAAGAACAAAAAGCGCCTGAGTGGCGACAAGAAAAAGAAAGGCCATAAAAAAGAGGATTAAGGTTGATTTAACAGGCGAATAAAGGTATAGTGCCAATGAGTAGTATGTGTCTCCAGATTATCATCAGTGCAACCACAGATGACGCTGATTGCGCAGATAAACAGGAGGAGAAAAATATGCCGAAGAAAACCGTTCAACAGCCGCAATGGAAAGAAGTAGACCCGAAAGTAGTTATCGGCCAGGCCGCCGGTAAAGTATGGGACTACCTCTATAAACAAAGCGTTTGGACTATCCAGCGAATAGCTGACCAAACCGGGCTGAGCCCTGAAGTGATAAAGGAACAAATGGATGAACTGGTCAAAATCGGACGGGCCGCCTATCTTGAAAAATCGCCCTATAACGAACCGGCCTGGGAGCTGCACTATGAAATGACCGATGAAGAAAGGCAATCAGCGAAAGAGTTCCGCCACAAGGTCGGTGAAACTGCCGGCCAGATATGGCATTGCTTAGGCGCGGAAGACCTGCCCGACGGGCAAGGTCAGGCGGGCAAAACCGCCAAAGAATGCCGCCTGACATCCGACCTGATACAAAAACGGATAAAGGCGAAGCAGGACTATACAGCGATGGGTATCGGCTGGCTGGCCTGCGAGGGCAAGCTGAGGATGTTTGAAAACCCCGCCGAGGCGGCTGGCCCTAAAAAATACGCCTTCTGCCTGACCGAGGTTGAACAAGCAATTTACCGGAAGGAGCAGGGTTCTAAAAAATAGGGGCGTTTTAGCGAAACTGCGTCTTAGAACCCGCGTAAATAAAGGGAAAGAAAATGTGTGGTCTGTCCCACGAGGACGTGTCCCACGAGGACGTAAGCGCAGAGTGGGAATCGCTAAAGACAAGAAAGACACCTATATCTGCCTGACCAAGGATGAACACGCGGAGGTTAGGGGGTAGGGGGGAATTGAGTATGGTGTCCCCCGAATTAAGGTTATTATGCAAAATTGGATTAGACATTTAGTTCAAGATTTTCGTACAGAGTATGCCAAACTTTCGAAACAAGACAAAGAAAATGTAAGCAACCTTGACAATTTAAGTTCTCCTTTACAAGTAGAAGTCTTTGTTATTAAGAATCACGGTTTAATGATACAGGATCAACTTTTCATTTTTACGCACTTTAAAGACAAGCCTGATTTAGATATAATCGTTAATGAAAGCGACTCAAATGAAGCATCAGAAAAATTAAAGGAAAAATTAAAAGATGAAAAATGGCAGCGGAAACTACCGGAAGACGAAATACGGATTAGCAAAAATGAATCTAAGCGAATATATGCTACGTTACTTGAAGGGCTTTTTATTGACTTGTTGAGAAGCTTCAAAGGAGGAGCCTTTATCACTATATTTTCTAAACAGAACTTGTATCAAGCTGGAATTGGAATGAAACGTAGACTTACAGATGATTCTTTTTCCTGGAAAGCAAGCGGGAATGTTCAGCAACTCGATACAAAAAAATAATCAGTCAAATCATAGGTTATGCAACAAATAGAGTAAAATCTCAGAACCAACCAGTTTCTGCCCCTCAACAAACTCCTCCAGTTTCAATAAAAGGTTTTGGAACTTACTTCTATCCCCCAATTTGGATTGGCAAAAAGCCCAATCCAAGTTTTGAAGAAAAAGCGTTTGATTCCAGGGTATTCATGTGGCCTAAAAAATCTTTTGATATAGAATACAGAGGATGTAAGATTGTTGTTAACGAAAATGGATTTATTGCGATTGGCGTTAACGAGAAAACTCAAGCCTTAAAGATGTTGAATGAAATAATGGCTACGGCGTTACTTCTCAATATCCCATTTTACGCTGTAAAAGAATTAGAATTAGGCACAGCAGAAATATCTCCAGATAAATCAGAAATAGGCAGTAGAAGCATGCCGATGCATGTTTCATTAAGAACCACCGCATTTGAAGGTGAATTTACGCCTAAGCAAAGGACTGGCTATGATTTTAATATAACAAGAGAGATTTCTGAAGAACAGGTAAAAGAAACAATAAAGCAAGCCGAACTTTTTACAAAAAATGAGACCATAGCAGAGCTTCTGATTTATTTATTGGAGTCATATTCTTATTTACAAGGATCCGAATACAATCAAACGTTTATAATGGGATGGATGGTTATTGAAAAATTTATAAATTATTTGTGGGATAAGTTCCTGGAACAAAAATCTACTGAAATTATTGGAGACAGGAAAAATAAACTAAAAAATTATACAGCCGACAGAGCAGTAGAAATTCTTAGCCTCTCTGGCCAGATAAACTTTAAGCAATATAGTTTAATCATACAAATGAAAAACAAAAGAAACAGATTCTTACATAAAGGAGAAAAAGTTCTAGAAGAAGATGCTAAAACTATATTCAAAATAGAATCATTTCTTACTAAGTGGTTAATTTGGGAGATACTTTGGGGTAAGGGAAATTCGGTAGAGGTCCCAGAATTTGAGGTTGAGGAATCTGCTATATAATTGAAAGAGTAAGTATCGCACATCAGTGGGACAGACCACATATTTTATAACCCTTGATTTATCTGCATTACCCCGAAATAATCGGGACTTCGCTGCGACTTCGCAAGGCATCGTTTTCCTAATACCTCAATACCTGACATATTGCCTAACGGCCAGGATGGTCTGTTTCAGCCCGGCTAATTTCCGCTGGCCCGGCATTTAAGGCCACGCTTTGGAGAAACAGCCCTTAAGACCCGGATGGGGCACCATTCGGTTAAAATCCCGCATAAAAATAAATATTTTACTTGACAAGTGTTTTAATTATTGTATATATACATACAAAGGATTGTATTAAATTATACAATATATTGTGCCCCGCTTTATGTGTAACGTTTTACGGGATAGGCGGTTTATCGTAGCGGGATAACCTGCCGTAACCCTCTCGGCCAGCTAAAATCTAGCCTGTGAGGGTAACGGCCATAATATTAATAATTATTCAGGTTTATGGATTACAGAATAGATAAAGGCGGGTTGTTCGGCCGGCTGATGGTCTGGAACGATTTCCTCAAGCGGCGCGTGCATCTGATTGCCTGCGGCGGCACGGCCCTAACGCTCCAGGGCATCAAGCCCTCAACCAAGGATATTGATTTGCTGGTGCCGGTCCAGGCCGAATACGACTACCTGATTAAGACCCTGGACCAACTGGGCTATAAGCCGGTCAAGGCCTACGGCTGGAGCCGGGACGATGGTTTTATATTCGACCTGTTCCGGTACAAGCGGATTCATACGACCGAACTTCTGGAGTCGCCGCTGGAGCCGGGTAACCACGTTTTGGTTAAGGAGTTCAGCCGGATTTATCTGGGCATGCTTAATCATTATGACCTGATTATCAGCAAGCTCTTTCGGTTTACTCAGGTGGATATTGACGACTGCCTGGCCTTAATCCGGGCCAAAACCAGGGAGATAGATTTCACCAAGCTCCGGAGCCGGTTCGAAGCCACCGCTCAATACGATACCTCGGAAGAGGCCGTGCTGAAGAATCTGGAGCATTTTTGGCGTATCCTCAAGAAGGAGAAGTTAATCAATGAATGACAAAGAATTGCTGAACAACCTAAGCAGTCTGGGTTTTAAGTTAATGGAGCCGGAATCAATGGTGGACGCCAATCTGACCCTGGCCCGGCTGGTGCAGTCCCGCGACCTGCGGCTCTGGGAGGGGTTTCCGGTGGCGCTGGCCAACAGTTCCGAGCGGAATCTCTTCTCTTACGGCCGGACCAGCCAATATCTGAAGCCGGCGGACCGGGTATATTTTAAACTGCTGGTACTGATGTCGCTGGCCCTGTATCAGGCGCTGGGCCTGAAGTTTGCCTGGGCCGAAAAACTCCATCAAATGCTGACCAAAGAACTGAGGGGCAAACTGGAGCAATTCCGCAACTCATTGACGCGTAATCACGATTTAAAGTTAAAGGATTATTCAATGTCCGGCCAACGGCTGAAAAACACCTTTAACCGGTATCTCAAGGGTTCAGAATCAAATCTCAATGACCTGATGGCGCTGAAATCAGAGGCCGGGCTGGAATATGCCCTGTCCCAGTTGTTCTCCGCCGGGCAAAAGTCATTGTTCCTGAAGAAATTGCAGGGCGAAAAACTCACTAAGACCGAGACGGAATATTTCTCGCGGGTGGTCAAGAAAAAGGTCCTGGCCCTGGCCAATCCGGAACTGCACAACCTGGCCCGCAAGTTATTGAAATAGGCCGCCAATCGGAATAGCGCCGGCCGGCCGGTTCTTTATCCCCACTATCCACCCCTCATTTTCCGGCTATCTGACCCAACTAATCAGACTATCTGGCCCAACCAGACCGACTACCTGACCTAATCATTTCGGCTATCCTGCCCGACTAATCAGGCTATCTGACCTAATCAACCGGACTATCTGACCTAATCAATCGGGCTATCTAACCTAATCATTTCGGCTATATGGCCCGGCTAATCGGACTATCTAACCTAATCATTTCGGCTATCCTGCCTGACTAATCGGGCTATCTGACCTAATCATTTCGGCTATATGCCCTGATAAATCAGGCTATCTGTCCGGCCTTAGGGTGCTAGGGTGGGGTACTACCCCCTATCCCCCTCACTTAGAGGAAAACGAGTCCTGCGTTTTTGGCCTGCCCGGATTTTTGCATTTTCTTTAACCCCTTATATTCCCTCATAAATATGGCAAAATAGCGAAAATACTCGCCTCAGATTTATAGGAAAAGGGTTCATATGACCCCCTCCTTATGGAGAAACAAAAGATTAGCCACTGAGGCACAGAGCCCGCAGAGGCCAACCGTCTCCATAAAGAAAGGATGGTGGGTTATGGTACGCAGATTAACGCAGATATTAGGGATTGCACTGATAGTTCTCCTGGGGACGAGTTTTTACCACAGAGACACTGAGACCACAGAGACAGAAATAGTAATAATAAAGGCGCCTGAAAAACCAAGGCATCCATATCAGGATGAATATGAGAAACTTCTATATCCAACAGTAAGAATAACTGCGGGATGCTCGACGGGTTCAGGAGTAGTATTCACCACAGAAGACACTGAAAACACAGAACAGATATATATTTTAACTGCAGCACATGTCGTCCAGGATGAATCCAGTGTAACAATAGAGTTCTTTTATCCTGTAACAAAAGAAATACAAGCAACTGTAGTTATAACAGATACTGCAAAAGACCTGGCTCTTCTCAGTGGCCTCTGTGGCTCTGTGACAAAAGCAAAATTAGCGCCTCAGAATTATACTCCGTATCTATTTACTCCTATATGGGCGGTTGGATGCTCCTTGGGTCTTCCGCCCCGGCCTTCTTCAGGGTGCCTCAGTGCCTTCAGTGGTTCATGTTACGAGATTTCCGCTCCCATACTTCCAGGAAATTCAGGTGGACCTGTCTACGACGCCCGGACATATGAAGTCATTGGTATAGCGGTATGGGTTAAGGTTTACAATGGACAACTGGTCACCACAATGGCTGGGGTTGTGCCGATAAATGAAATTTATAATTTCTTGGATAACCACAAACAATGAATGCCCCGCAATTCTGCGGGGTCTAACTCGCTGTAACAACTAAAGTTTAACAGCGAGTAAGAAAGAGAGGTTTTATATGAAAAGGAAACACGCAGATAGTTACACGAGTTTTGAGTTCCTGAAGGAGCAGTTCTACGACCAGCCCGGTCTCTACGAGGCGTCGTTCCGGCTGGTCCGTCCCTACCTCTATATCCTGCGCAGTTTCGGCTCGCTTAAGCGCCTGCTGGAGTTCGCCGCGGACAACAAGCCGGCTATCCGGCAGGATATCGCCAAGGATCTAAAAGCCCTGGCCCGGGTCTATCCGCATCTGAAACAGCAGATTATCGAGGTGCTCATGTTTGTGCTCTGGGATGAGTGGCTGGATAAATACGGAACAGGCCGTCGGTTTTCTAAGGGTTATTGGGATTTGATTCAGGAGATAGAACCGAGGATGGGAGGTGATTTGTATGAGGCTGATGTCTAATTTTTGGCGGATGATAATCGCTACGCGTCCACTGTGGTGTGCGCTGCGCGGTCATTGCTCTATTAAAAAGGAGGTGGTAGCAATGTTCGAAGCGATGTCTGGGTTTTGGAGAAAAGTAATACAGGTGATAGTGGAAATGCTTTTGGATTATCTGGAAAAGAGGAACAAGAAGTAAACATGCATGCATTAACATTTGAACTGTAACAGCCAATGAGAGGGGGTGATTAAGATGGCATTTGATAAGAAATTTGAGTTGCGGCTTTACCCGGCGCCGAACCGCGAGGTTTCCGGCGATATGCCGAACAAGTGGTCGGACAATCTGGGTAACAGCGCCCAGCTGATGCTGGACCGCCAGATGGCCAAGATGCCGACCGATGGGGCGTTCTTTGACATACTGGCTAATCCGTCCACCAACGAGTACGCCAATGTCCTGAATCCGGCTTACCGGAGCAAGGGCGGGCGGACTACCGAGGTCATTAAGGCCCTGCGCCAGAAGAAGCTGGCCGGGTCGTTCAGCAAATGGGTCAGCAATCTGACCGAGAAGCTGGGCAACGGGGCAACGGCCTTCAAGGCGGCCGTGGCTAACGCCAAGGACTGGTGGGCCCTGAAGATGGGCGCCACCACACTGCGTTTCACCGGTGACAAGGTCCGGGGACGCGGGCCGGCGACTGTGGCTACGGCCTTTATGGTCGGCGAGATGCACGCCAGCGGCTGGCTGGCTGAAGGCGATTACCAGGACGGCGCGCCTTACGACATCGCCCGAGACGGCGAAGAGCCGGTGCTCAAGGCGGCCCTGGAACAGAGGCTGGTCCAGAGCGGGTTGTTCGCGGACTATGCCGGAACGGATAGCGTTCGGCTGGCCCAGAATACGCTCAACGCCTCGGTCCTGAACGGTCTGCGCGACATCGCCAAGTGCGATGCCTTCGTGCTGACTACCGGAGCGGATAAGTGTTTCTGCATCTGGGCGGTTGACGCCGAAGCGCGGCTGTATCTGCATGTGCAGGTGGGACTGACGACACCGTAAGGTCGTGCCCCGACGAAATAGTCGGGATAAGAGCCTGTAACGACTAAAATCTAACTGGCTCTAAAGGGATGAAAGGGCGGCTCGAGACGCCCCGAATCCCGTTTTTAACAACAGGCCCTGTGCGAAACACTGGTCGGGAGTACCTACTGGAACGCACCGGGTACTTAAACAGGATTAAACGGAAATCAGATAAATCCGCTAAATCCTGTTGTAGAAAGGATTAATTATATGACATACAATCCAAGATATTTCGGGAGCGGGCAGGTGACCACGCCCCAGATAACCGAAGGCGCGGTGACCTCTGATAAAATAGCGGATGAGACCATCGAGTCGCGCGATATCAAGAACCAGCAGGTCAAGACCGAGGATATTGCCGATAAGGCCGTGACCCTGGCCAAGCTGGGCGATGATGTGCCATCTGTGGGCATACCGGATAATTCCATTTCAGCGGCTAAGCTGGCAGACAATTGCGTGGAGCGCCGGCATCTGGCGACCGGGGCGGTGGATACGGATGAGCTGGCAAACCAGGCAGTGACAGCCGAGAAGATAAGGGATGCGACCATCACCAACTCTAAAATCGCCACCAACACAATTACCCAGGGAAAGATTGCCAATAATGCTATCGGAACCGGGGAAATCCAGAATGGCGCGGTGACAGCCGAAAAGCTGGCGCCGGGCGCGGGTGGCGGAAGTCAAATCACCTTCCTGCCGACCCGGCTCCAGTTGACCAGTTTAATCGTCAGCGGAAATCAGGACTGGATGCCGAGCGCCCCGAATCCGGGTATTCCGGCAGAGGCCACGGCCCTGCTCCTGCAGGTGGAACTGGTCCAGCAGAGTATTGCCCCGCCGCCCCAGGGCTTTATTAACTGCCGCTTGAGGCGCGATGCAACCCAGCAGGAATGTTATGCGATTGGCGTAGAGGCGCGCAATGTCGGACAGGTCTACGGCGGACAGGTGATTGTTCCCATAACTGCCGGGAGTTTTCAGTATTCGTTTACGGATGCGAGCGGGAACGTGAGTGTCACGTTCAATCCGTATGTTATCGGCTATATTGTGTAACCACGAATGGACACGAAAGAGAACACGAATATCACGAATGGAACGAATCGCACGAATAAGATATAACAGGGACTTGAACGAGACTGCTAAGAGACTTGAGATACGGTCTCGTAAAGGTCTCTTAAGAGTCCCTGTTTAGTTTTATCTTGGTCTTCTGGATTCCCGCTTTCGCGGGAATGACATCTTTGTGACTTTTGGCGCCAGTGGTGAATCCTGTTTTATCTACAGGTGCTCTATTATTTCAGACCTGAATGATGATTCGTCCATCTTTAATGCCCGGTCTATCTTGTCGAGCATGTTTTGCTTGTCCCGGGGCAGATGGCCGGACAGGTTGACAAAGTTGGAAATATGGTCGCTCAAGAATAAACTGCTGACATCAAGATTTTCCAGCAACAGCCGGGTTTCCTTGAGCGCTTGGTGCGGCGAGAGCAGTTGGAATTTACCGCTTTGATAATCTTCATATAATGGCGCATTGGGCACCGGCACCCAGGTGCGCAGGCGGATGAAGTCCGGGTTGATTGCATTGAGCACCCGGGCTGTATCCTGGGCGTGCTCGGCCCATAATTCCGCACCGCCGATGCCGACCAGGACGTATTCGCTTAATTCTATGCCGGCGGCTTTGACTTTCTGGCCGGTGGATATCATCAGTTTGGAATCAGCGCCTTTTTGGATGCGCCGCAGTATTTCGTCATTCCCGCTTTCCAATCCTTTGTGCAGCCGGTTAAGCCCGGCTACTTTGAGCCGTTTCAGGTCTGCCAATGACTTTAGTTTCAGGAATTTGGCCGAGGCATAGAGCGTAATCCGCTTGAGATTAGGAAATGTCCGGCGCGCGAAGGTGAAGATTTCCTCCAATTGGGAAGTCCTCATTATAATAGTGTTGCCGTCCGGGAAAAAAGCGCTGTCAAAGGCATCGCCGTATAATTTCCGGGCCGTCAGGATATCTTCTTTAATTTCATCAACCGGTCGGATGCGGAATCTTTTGCCTTTATACATCCCGCAGAAGGTGCATTTATTGTGGGGGCATCCGATGGTGGCCTGAATCAGCAAACTATCTGCTTCGGACGGCGGGCGGTAAATTGGGTCTTCGTAGCGCATGAGGGTTTCTTTTCTTGGCTTTGAACAGCAATTTATCCGATTCAATAATCATATCATCGGCGGTATTAATAGCGTCCGATAAAACGCTGATGCCGATGCTGATGGCTATCCTGAACGGATTTTTGGGGTTGGTGATATTGGTGAACCGGTAGGTTTGGACATGGGTGGAGATATTTCTGGCCTTGAGCGAGGCGCCTTTCCAGTCGGTTTCCGGCAGAATAACCGCGAATTCATCGCCGCCGTATCTGCAGACCGAGTCAATCTTGCGGGAATTGCGTTGCAGCAACCCGGCCACCTCTCTTAATATGATATCGCCCTGTTTGTGGCCGTAGGTATCGTTGATGGCCTTGAACTTATCCAGGTCAAGGAAGAGCAGGGACAGGCGGCGTTTATACCTCTTGGCGCGCTGGAATTCCTCGGTAAAGGTGTTCTCAAAATACCGGCGGTTAAAAACGCCGGTCAGGCCGTCCCGGATGGACTGGATTTTCAGGGCCTCGGACAGGCGGATGTTTTCTATGGCCAGGCCGATGGAATTGGTCAGGGTTTCCAGGACATCGTAATAACCTTTTTTGGCGGCCGGATTGGCTTCCATCAGTTCCTGCTCTTTGGGGTTTATCCGGAGCAGTATCAAACCGAGAATCTTTTCCCGGCCGGCTAAAGGCAGGATAATACAGCCCTTGGCGCTGTCCCAGAATATGTTCCGGTCGGCCAGGAAATTGCGGAAGGCCTTGGCGATAGTATGGTTTTTGCGGATGTCTATCCTGGGCGGCAAGGTCATTTCATTACGGCAGACCCGCGGTCTTACGCCTTTGCTGTAACCGTAGTCAAGGTAGTGTTCGTTCAGGAGGTAAATGGCGCAGAATTCATAATTGAGTTGCCGGCGGTCGCACAGGGCCGTGCAGATATGCTTAATCAGGTGCTCCTCGGTCGGCATCTTCAGGAGCGACGAGGTCAGTTTAGGCACATCCTTTATTTTCTCGGTCAGCAGCAGAATCCGGTTATTGGCTAAAGCCAGTTCCGAGACCTTTTCCCGGTTATTTTTTTCCCAGACCTGTCTTGAGGTGACATCTCTCCAGGAGCCGATAACCGCATAATGCTGGTCCAATTTAACCAGATGGGCGCTGACCTCAACCGGCATAATCTTGCCCGACCTGGTTTTTATCCGGAAGGAATATCTTTCCGAATGCACGCCGGTCTTGCGCCGCTTGATAATATCTTTGAACCGGGGCAAGTCCTCAGCCGGGACCAGGTCGCTGTATTTTAATCCGCTCAACAATGCCTTTTCAGAATAGCCGGATATAGCCGCGAAGGACCGGTTGACCGCAATAAATCTCAAGGTATCAAAATTGACGATATACTGAGGGTCGTTGCAGTCGTCAAAGGCAATTTTGTACAGATTCGTCCCGGCGGAATTCACGGCAGTCGGGTTTTTCATAAACTGAATTTAATCAAGTATATTTTTATAATTACCAAAATATTTATTATATTAAATATGGCTGACGGGGTCAATAATAATCTTGGTAAAATGCCAGTAGTAAATATCGGCTGTATTTATACCCCGTTGGCGGCAGGATAGTTACTAATATGAACCAGAATAAGTTAAAGAACAAGATAAATAAATTCCCCAAGACCAGCGG
>JBBTIZ010000010.1:0-2852 GCA_038059695.1 Planctomycetota bacterium | reverse complement strand
GTATCCACAAAGTGCAGGTTCAATCCCAGTTCCTTGGGTTCAATGCCCATGGCCAATCCGATTAACTGGGGTAAATATATAATGGGCATATTATAACTAACACCGTATTTCTTCTCGATTGCCTTTTGTCTCATATCCAGGTTAATCTGGCACATCTGGCAGGCCACGATGATGGCCTGGGCGCCGTTTTCCTGAGCGTCCTCTAAAATCTTGTTACTCAATTCCAGCACCGCATCCTCATTGCAGACCGTGAATCCGCCGCCGCAGCATTCTATCTTGAATTCCCAATCAACAGGTTCAGCTCCTAACTTCTTGACCACCTCATCCATAGAAGTGGGCTGTTCCGGGTCATCGTATTTGAGAAGTTTGGGTGGACGGACCAGCAGACAGCCATAATAACAGGCGACCTTTAGGCCTTTGAGCCGGGCCGGGTCTATCTTGGACTGAATCTTATCCATCAAACGGGTGAAGATATCCACACTGTTGATTATCTTAACCGTTCCGTCGTAGTTCCCATCTTGCATCTTATATCTTGCATCTTGTATCTCTTGGTTTGTATTTATCAGTGTTTTAGAGCAGAACGGACAGGGCACAAATAGTTCGGTCAGTCCCTGTTCCGTGGCCATGGCTAAATTACGGTAGGGCAGTGCCAGGGCTAATTTATGGTTGGTGGAATGGGCCGCCGAGGCGCCGCAGCAGTTCCAGTCCTTAATCGGCTCTAATTCTAAGCCGATTTCCTTAAAGACCCGGGCCAGAGACATAGAATAATCCTTGGAACTGCCTTCCAGCGCGCATCCCGGATAATAGCCGAGTTTCATAATGGTCATCCTTATATAATTGCTAATTCCCGCAATTCTTTATTCGCAATCCTTGAATATCTTTTTTATGACTTCAACATTTTCTATCTTATGCGGCAATAATTTCAGTTTGCCGGTTAAGAGCATTTTGGGTGTTTTGGCTATGTCCTGGAACAGGGCCAATGACCGTAGTTTATATTTGGCTATCAGCATCACCTCATAGAGCCGTCCGTTGGCGCGGATGGTTTCCAGGAATGATTTATGGAACTGCTGAATCTTGCGCTGCTTTTTGGTGGCCAGGCCTTCCTTGATAGATAATTCCCGGCAGACATCCATCAGTCCGGCAATCTCCACCTCCTTGGGACAGCGGGTGGAACAGGTGATGCAACTTACGCAGACCCAGATGGTGGACGAGGTCAGGACCTGTTCCCGTTCGCCTAACTGGATATGGCGGATGAGTTTGCTGGGCGGGTAGTCCATCTGCATGGCCATCGGGCAGCCGGCCGAGCACTTGCCGCACTGGTAGCAATTCCGAAGATTAATACCCGACAACTTGTCAATCTCATCAACAAACTGCTGGAGATTATTCTTGATGATTAATGTCTTCACCCCGTTAGAGATGCTCATAATAAACTCCAAATAGTTTCAGAACGATAAAGATTAACAAAATAAATTATGCGATAACCCTCATCAGACATGGCGCCGATGACGCCACTATCTCTAACGGGGTTCATTTAACGCGTTATGTTATCAGTGATTCCTGAAATGGTCAAATAAAAGAATTAAAATAAGTTGACCCCGTTAGAGATGCGGTATAAAATCACTAAATGGTATTAGATGTTAGTGATTATAATAAGTAGTCAATAATAATTTATTGGCATACTACGGTCACGCCGTTGGCGTGACCTATCTCTAACGGGGTTGACTTCTTGTCGAGTAGCAATTGAATATATTTTAGAATGAGAGGTGCTTAGTGAATATCATCACTTGTATCAAACGTGTCCCATCCACCGAGACCAATGTCCGGGTCGGTTCAGACGGTAAATCATTAGAGACCAGCGGCGTGGAATATATCCTCAGCCCATTTGACGAAATCGCTTTGGAGGAGTCACTCCGGGTAAAGGAGAAACTGGGCGTCGGCGATGTCACGGTCATTACCGTAGGCACTCCGGATGCGGCCACGACCTTGCGCACCTGTCTGGCTATGGGGGCTGACAAAGCCGTCCATATCAAGGATGCTGATGCCTATAAGCGCGACCCGTTTGCCATTGCCTCGGCTCTGGCTGCTGTCATTAAGACCATTCCGTATAACCTGATTCTCTGCGGTAAGCAGGCCGTGGATGACGACAATGCCCAGGTGTGTTCAATGCTGGCCCGGTTATTGAATATCCCGTTTGTTAGTTTGATTACCAAACTTGAAGTATCAGGCGCTACGGCGCTGGTGCAACGCGAGGTTAGCGGCGGATACGAGGTGTTAGAGGTAACCTTGCCGGCTGTGCTGACAGCCCAAAAAGGACTGAATGAGCCGCGCTACCCGTCGCTCAAAGGCATTATGGGCGCCAAGAAGAAACCACTGGAGGAAAAGACCGCCACATTTGATTCTGCCACCATAGAAACAATCAAGATGGAATACCCGCCTTCCCGACCGGCCGGACGGGTGGTCGGAAAGGGTGTTGAGGCGGTTCCGGAGTTGGTTAAATTACTTAAAGAAGAAGCGAAGATACTGTAAGAGGTTACAAGTGTTACAGAATGTTACAATAAAGTTACAAGGGTTGCCCGTAACCTATTGTAACCATATGTAACCTTTGTAACTGTTGTAACATATAGAAGGAGCAATCAGCATGCAACCGATATTAGTTTTTGTTGAGCAGGCAAACGGACAGATTAAGAAGACATCATTAGAAGCGGTTTCTGAAGCCCGGCGCCAGGCCGACGTTATCAAGACCGAGGTGGTGGCTCTGGTTATTGCCGAGAAATCAGAGTCGTTTATTAAGGATGCAGGTTCATACGGCGCTAATAAGGTCATATCAGTTGAAGGCGCTGATTTCAAGGAAT
>JBBTIZ010000009.1:0-4949 GCA_038059695.1 Planctomycetota bacterium | reverse complement strand
CGCAGTTGATAGCGCTCAATTGGCAGATAAAAGCGTTACCACAGCCAAGATGGCTTACGGAGCCGTGACCGCCTACAAAATCGGCGAGCAACAGGTGACTACCTCCCGGATAAAGGATGCCGGAGTGACCACGCCGAAGATAGCCGATGGGGCAGTGGTCACAAGTAAATTGGGATTGGCCAGCATCATCGCCGAGAAGATTGCTGACGGGGCCGTAGGAGTTACAAAGTTACAGGGTTTGAGTGTTACAACGGAAAAGTTAAAGGACGGAGCAGTAATCGCGGAGAAAATCGGCACCGGCGCTGTCATCACCGCCAAGATTGGCGAACAACAGGTGACGGAATCCAAATTAAAGGACGGGGCAGTAGTAACGCAAAAAATCGCAGTCGGCGCAGTATCGGCTGAACGGCTCGCAGCAAACGCCGTGACTACGGAAAAGATTGCCATTGCGGCCGTGACCGGACCGAAGATTGCCTCATCAGCCGTGGGCAGTGTCCAACTGGCCGCCGGAGCAGTGACCACCGAGAAGATAGCGGCTAACGCCATTGACGCAGGACGTATAGCGCTAAACGCCATCACCACTGATAAAATAGCCAATGGTTCGGTCACGCCGTTGAAATTATCCTTTGCTCCGCCGTCCGTGGCCCGGCCGATTACGCCGCCGGTGGCCACCGCCGAGATTGCCGATGCGGCAGTAACTGCCGTGAAAATCGCGGATAACACCATCACCGCGGCCAAGATTGCGGCTAATGCGGTGGGAACAAGCGAGATACAGAATGGCGCAGTAACCACACTCAAGATTGCCAATGGGGCAGTGACTGCCGAAAAACTCGCCGCCGGCGCGGGCGGGGGAAGCAGAATAACATTCCTGCCGACCCGGATTCAGTTGACCAGTTTAATCGTGGGGGGCAATCAGGACTGGATACCCAGCGCGCCGAATCCGGCCATTCCGCCGGAGGCCACGGCCTTAATCCTGCAGGTGGAACTGGTCCAACAGAGCATACCTCCGCCTCCGCCCGGCGGGTGGCTCAATTGCCGTCTCAGGCGGGACGCGACGCAGCAGGAATGTTATGCGATTGGCGTCGAGGCGCGCAATGTCGGACAGGTCTACGGCGGGCAGGTGGTTGTGCCGGTGACAGCAGGGAGTTTTGAGTATGCCTTTACGAATGCGTATGGTAACCTGAGTATTACTTTCAATCCTTATGTTATTGGATATGTTGTGTAGGTTACAGGAGGTTACAAAAAGGTTACAGGGGGTTACAGGAAGTTGCAGTAACCTCTTGTAACCTCAATGTAACATCGTGTAACTTCTTGTAACATCAGGGAGACCCACCCGACCTGGCGCTCTGCCACATCATCTATACTGAAGATGCGGTTGCTATATTTACCGGCCACCTGCTGATTCATTACCAGCAGGGCGATAATTAAACCAAGCCCGAAGACACCGAGTATGAGAATTATCAGCCATGATTTCCTGGGCAGTTTCATAATAATACTATCGGCTGTGGAGCGCGATTAATTAAACATGAATGATAATTAAAAAGACCGGGTACTAACGAAAAGGTTACGGAAGGTTACAAGGGGTTACAAGAAGTTGCAACTTCTTGTAACCTCAATGTAACATCCCCGCCCGACCGAATGACTTCGGTCGTTCGGGCGGGTTGTAACTTCTTGTAACATCAGATTGTGTATCCTACTCCTTCAGTTTTGCCGTCTTGCGCAGTTTATCCGCCTTATCTTTCATACCGGCCACCTCATACAGCCCGATGAGCATCTTGGCCGCCCTTTGGTACGCCTCGCTAATCTCGGCAGCCCGAAAAGGCGGTATCTTCTGGAGTATCCTTTCGTAGGCCGGAATAGTGTCCTTAACCTTATTGAGTTTACCGGTGAGTTCAATTGCCCTTTCCAGAAGGGGTAATATCAAGGTGCTTTCCCCGGCATAGGTCTGAGCGCTTTCAAGATAAAGATTCAGCGCCGGGCTTTCCTGGCCTCTTTCAGACAGTTCATCTCCCTGGATGAGGGCTAAGACAATCAGGAGGTCGGGCCGCCTTTCGGCCTTTAATATCTGGGTCACGGTCTGGTAATAAAGGTCGCGCTTCTGCCGGGCGTCTTTGGGGATGCATTTTATAAAGCCCGCCCAGCAGCGCATAATGATATCAGGGTGTTTTTTCAGGCGGGTCAGCATCTGGTCAAACCAGGCGGCGCTTTTAGACGCTTCCAGGGCGCTGTTTTCGCTGTGTTTTACCAGGACCGACCAGGCCGGCGGATAGAACCAGTTCTGCTGGAGCGCGTTTGCGGCCAGGTTGGCGGACAGACCGGGCTGGTTCTCGGCCAGGCCCTGGGCCATCCGGGTCAGGATAACGGAATTGGCGAACTTATTATAATCAAGGTTAACCCCCTCGTATAACATAGATAACTCGCGGTCCAGGATTCTGGTCTTGGTCTGCGGGTTGAAGACCTCGCCGGTGTAATAGAAATCGGTGAAGAACCGGCCGGCGAATACCAGTTCCGGTTTATCCTTCCTTTTCTCTATGTAACCGACCCAGGCGTGGAGTCCGCCGGAGCGGCCTTCGCCTGAAACCTTCATACCGGGCGTGCCGAAAATCTTGGCCAGGCGCGAAGCAAAATGCGCTTGGTCGCCGCAGATGCCGCCACATTTGAGGAGATTCATAAGATTATACCTCCCGAATCCCAACTTGGGCTGGACATTACCGGCTGCCTTACCTTTGTCATACTCCATGTCGTCATAGAACGTGCCGATAAGCAGCCGTTTGTTCTGGTAGTTCTTGATGCCCCAGTCAATCTCCTCCTGCGACAGGTCCATATCCGCAATATGAACCAGCAGCGGCCAGGCGAGTTTGTCCGGACTGAAATTGAACCAGGCCTGGTTTTTGGGATTCGTGAAGTATTTGAAATTGTCTATGAAGTTCGGCAATGCTCCGAACTGTCCTTTGGGCACCTTGCCGATGCAGCTGCGGCTGGATTTCTCCACGGCCTCGGGGTCATCCCAGACCACGGCAAAAGCCACGGCTAACTGATAATAACGGTCAACCGCCTTGGCATCGGTCTTCCGGAGTTCGTTTAAAACCGCCATGGCCTTTTCAATATCATCGTCATCCGGCGCCAGGGCGGCCCAGAAGGTGGCGCGCAGTTTGGGATTCTCCTTCAACCAGCCCAGGAATCCATCAGGTACGGTGCAGTCCTTGGTATAGGCCGCCTCGGCCCGGTCTACGAAACTGTCCGCCAGTTGCTTGATGGCCTTATCATCCATCTTTTCCCCGATAAGTGTTTCTTCTCCTTGGCCCAATGGCGGGACCGGGTCGGGCGTATCAATCCCTTGGCTGAAAGTAACGGAGATGGCGCCGCCCAGCAGAAGTATAGAATAAATGGCCCACTGGGTCACCCTGTGGGTGACTTTCTTGAAGTATTTCATTGCAGTTCTCTTAATGTAAAGTGACGGTAATATACCAACTATTCTGATGATGTCAAGGAAAATCTAACCACAGATTTCACAAATTACAGTGATTTGTTTTCTGTAAACTTAGAATAATCTGCGAAATCGGTGCAATCTGTGGTTTACATAGTTTTTGCCTTTTCCACGGCTTCGTCAATGTTGCCGACCATATAGAACGCCTGCTCAGGCAGTTTGTCGTGCCGGCCGGACAGGATTTCCTGGAAACTCCTGATGGTGTCTTTGAGCGGAACATACTTGCCGGCGGTGCCGGTGAATTGCTCGGCTACGTGGAAGGGTTGCGACAAGAACCGCTGGATTCTTCTGGCCCGGGCCACGACTGCCTTGTCATCGTCCGAGAGTTCTTCCATGCCCAATATGGCAATGATATCCTGCAGGTCTTTATAGCGCTGGAGTATGCGCTGGACCTCGCGGGCTACGTTATAGTGTTCCTTGCCGATGATGTTTTCATCCAGGATGCGCGAACTGGAGTCCAGCGGGTCAACCGCCGGATAGATGCCTAATTCCGCAATCTGCCGCGACAGGACGGTGGTGGCATCCAGATGGGCGAATGTGGTAGCCGGCGCCGGGTCAGTCAGGTCATCGGCCGGCACATAGATTGCCTGAATCGATGTAATTGAGCCGCGCTTAGTGGAGGTGATGCGTTCCTGCAACTCGGCCATTTCGCTGGCCAGGGTCGGTTGGTAGCCCACGGCCGAGGGCATCCGGCCTAACAAGGCCGAGACCTCAGAGCCGGCCTGGGTGAACCTGAATATGTTATCAATAAAGAGCAGCACGTCCTGGCCTTCCTGGTCGCGGAAGTATTCAGCCATGGTCAGGGCGGTTAGGGCGACCCTCAAGCGGGCGCCAGGCGGTTCGTTCATCTGGCCGAAGACCATGACGGTCTTGGCCAATACGCCAGAGCGCTGCATTTCCAGCCAGAGGTCGTTGCCCTCGCGGGTGCGCTCGCCCACGCCGCCGAATACCGAAAAGCCGCCGTGTTCGGTGGCGATATTGCGGATGAGTTCCATAATCACCACGGTCTTGCCCACGCCGGCGCCGCCGAATAGGCCGACCTTGCCGCCTTTGGAATACGGCGCTAGCAGGTCAATGACTTTTAAGCCGGTCTCAAATATCTGGGTGGTGGTGGCTTGTTCGGATAATGCCGGGCTGTGGCGGTGAATCGGGTAATAGTCCTTGGTGTCGATTTTGCCAATAGTGTCAATGGGCTCGCCCAGCAGGTTGAGCAATCTGCCCAGGGTGGGCCGGCCGACCGGGACGGTTATGACCGCGCCGGTATCATTTACCGGCATGCCCCTGATGACGCCGTCTGTTGAAGCCAGGGCAATGGTCCGGACGGTGTTATTGCCCAGATGCTGGGCTACTTCAAGCACCAGATTCAGAGGCGGGGTTTCGCTGGTCAGTTTTAGCGCGTTGTAGATGGACGGCAGTTTTCCTTCCGGGAATGTCACGTCCACGACTGGTCCAATAACTTGCA
>JBBTIZ010000008.1:0-10669 GCA_038059695.1 Planctomycetota bacterium | reverse complement strand
CTTTCCCTCACGGGATTCGTTGCTACTTCCATTTTTTCGTATATCATAGGAAATGCGAACCTTTCAGGAAATGAATTATACTTGCAAATACTTGAATTTACTGGCGTTAAAGACGATTTGCCCGAAAAAGAGATTGGGCTTTATTAGATTTGTGGGTTAAGAAGCAGAGAAGCGGTCTTTGACAAATTGATGGGCGTAAAGAATAGAAAAATGGCGGGTTGCAAGGATTTTTCTGGCGAGAAATATTTAGAAAATGCCAATAAAAAAGGTTCGCATTTCCTATGAAATACGAACCTTCTACTTTGGATGTGGGTTAGTGTATCAAAAGGCAGGAACTTGTCAAGTTTTTTTATTATTTTTATTGCAAAATTAGTTGGAATCTGGGGACACATACTAATTTCCCCGAATTCCGCCCCCGCCCCCAGCCCTCTGCCCGAAATTACCTCCCGCTTAATCCAGCCGAAACAATAAACGCCATTACCTCAGGGCCGTCTTTGTCTATGGGCTGGACCTGATGGCGCGGGACGATAATCAGATTGCCGGCAAAGTTATACGCCTGGGGCAGGTAAACCGCGACCGAGTCCTTAATGCCCAATGAGTCCAGATTATCCCGGGTGATAAACCCGATTACCTTGATATCGGACTCCCCTGACAACTTTACCAAAACCGGCCGGTCAAACATCTTCTTCTCGCCTATAAACGCCTTCATCAGGTCCTTCAGGGATGAGTAAATAAGTTTAATCAGCGGTATCCGGGTGACCAGATTATCCAGCATCTTCATCAGTCCCCTGATAAAAATACCCGATGCCAAATATCCAATCAGGGTAATCAGGATAATAGTTGCAATAAAACCTATCCCGGGAATAGGAAAAGGAATATGCAACAACCCGTCCACCCCGGTAAAGACAACATAAATCACGTAAATCGTCACAGCCAGCGGCACCACCACCAACAACCCTTTGATAAAATAACCGAATAACTTTTTCATATAACACCTCCAAATTCCTTTTCGCCATTCACCCCGTTAGAGGCGATGGGGAGAATAAACAAAATACTAACCGCCATTTTTATAACGCCTCTAACGGGGCGGGGAGCACCAAGACACTAAGAGTTTTAAACTCCTTCGTGCCTTAGTGACTTAGTGGCTAAAATTATTCTTCTATCCTTCCTCTCAACGCCTTTATCCTCTGGATAATCCCCTCTTTTGCCTTTTTGTCCACTGGCTGATTGCTCTTTATTACGTTGATAACCTCTGACACCAGATTATGCAACTCGTCATAGAACACATCAGGCAGATTCCGGGAGAGAGCCACCACCTCCTGCATAATAACGGATTTGTCAGCGTCTTTGAGCGGTTCATTCTCCAGTGCCTTGTTTATTATCAGTTCTATTTTTCCAAGCGAGCCCAGCAACACATCCTTATTCAGCGAAAATATCCCTAATTCCTTGAGGTTCTTGGTTACCTCCTTTTCGGTCAATTTGGATAACCCGGACACCTCTTCGGTGATTATTGCCAGCTGGCGTTTGAATTCAGCCGTATCCTTCGGTTGTTCTTTTAGGTCAAGGATGCCGTCCTGCTTTTGCAGGAGATGCTTAAGCAGGAAGGCGCTGTTTTCAATCTGCGCCTTGGCCTGGGTGACCATCTCAAAGACCCGGAGTTCATCCTCCAATAAAATAACGCTGACCAGCGATTCCAGTTTGCCGGTCGTTTCCTTTGACCATTGCTGTAACGTCTTGATATCATCCCCGAAATTATCCCCGACATTCGTCGGGGCAGGCGGGACGGAGTTTATCCCGCTTCGGCGGGACTGCGGCTCCGCAGCCCGGCCCGCCCGGCTATATTCAGGAGCATGGGCTTTAATATCATCAAAGATGGTCTTTAATGCCAGGCCCTCTTTCTTGATAATGTTAAGCATCCGCTGACGTTCCTGTCCCGCCTCTTCTGTTGACTGGCCCACAATAAGGGTTTCGGTCTGAGCCAGGAATTCCAGCGCCTGGTATTTCCCCTCTAAGTATTTGCTGACGCTGTCCGGTTGCCGGGCCGGGTCAAAGGCCACCTTAAAGAGATACTGGCCAGCCGGCGGCTTACGTTTGAGCGGCCCTAATTGGACCTGATAGACGGCTCCTGTAACCAAACACCTTTTGTAATCAAGGTATCGCTCATTATCCCCGCCCGGGAAACGATAGGTGAAGGTAATGTCCAGCAGGGCCTCATCAGGCAGGTTGGTTGCTCCGTTAACAGACAGGAAACACGTCGGCCCATCCTGTTTCAGTAAAGGCTTGATGGTGTAAGTAATACCTTCAGAAGCGTCCCGATGCCCTGCGGGGATACGGGGCGCTCCGCTCGTGAGCATCGGAGCGCCGCCGGCCAGCAGGAGTATCGGCAGGGATAAAAATATGATGACTATCCGAATATGTCTCATTTATTAATCAGCGATGCCATATAACCGGCGCCGAATCCGTTGTCAATATTGACCACGGCCACGCCGGCCGCGCAGGAATTGAGCATAGTCAGGAGCGGCGCCAGGCCCTGGAAATGCGCCCCGTAACCCACGCTGGTCGGCACACCGATAACCGGCTTGCTGACCAATCCGCCGACCACGCTGGCCAAGGCCCCTTCCATGCCGGCCACGACAATAATCACATTGGCTTTTCGTATCAACTGCGAATGGTCCAGAACCCGATGGATGCCGGCCACACCGACATCATAGAGCGTCTCAACCTTATTGCCCATCATCTCAGCCGTGATTCTGGCCTCTTCTGCCACCGGGATATCCGAAGTCCCGCCGGTAATGACCACAATCAGCCCCTGCTTCATCAGACATTCTGACTTATTCCCCGAAATAATCGGAACACCGCAGCGACCGCGCCAGCGAACTCCGCTGCGGCTTCGCCTGCGGTCAATGGTGATAATCCTGGCCTTCTTATGATATACCGCATCCCGGATGATGCGTTTAACGGCCCGATAGGTATTCTCATCAGCCCTGGTGGCCATGAGATATTTGTGATGCCTCAATATTTCCCTGGCAATCCGGGCGGTTTCTTCCGGTATCTTTCCCTGGCAGAATATCACTTCAGGAAACCCGCAGCGCTTTTCCCGCTCGACATCAATCATGGCAAATCCTAATTTCTTGTATCTGGTCTTTTTCATAGCTATTAGTATTACATTAAGTGTAGCTCGCTTAAGTAATATACATCCTTTTCACCCGCTTGCCCAACCCGCAGGTGATGACATAAGGCGAGGTGCCGGTCAACGTGGCCAATTCCTCTACCGTAATCCTGTTTTCGCCGTCCGCGGACTTGCCCCTATCAGCCCCTCTAAGCGGGAGGCACTGCGGTGCTCCGGGACTGTCTGCGGACTTGCCGATTAAAATGGCCTCGTCGCCCACTTTTACCTGAGGGGTGTCGGTAACATCAACCATAATGTAGTCCATGGTCACCGAGCCGATAATCGGCGCCTTCCGGCCGTTAATAAGGACATAACCCTTGTTGGAAAGATGATACGGATAACCGTCGTTATAGCCAATCGGGATAGTAGCAATCTTGGTACGCCTCTTGGCGGTATAGGTCCGACCGTAACCCACCGGCGTGCCGGTCGGCACTATCTTCAAAAAGGCAATCTGCGACTTGAGCGAAAGAATGGGATTGAACAAGTCGGACACCTCGCGCAGGTTGCCCGGGTCTATGCCATAGATGATTCCGCCGGCCCGGACCATGCTGAAACAGGCGTCGCTGTTGCAGAGAATCGCGCCGGTATTGGCAATATGCTTTAAGGGGATGGCGCTGCCCATCTCTTTTTCCATCTCTCCAACGGTCTGGCGGAATGCATTTATCTGTTTCTCGGTAAAACTCTTCTCATTGTGGTTGGAAGAACAGGAAAGATGCGAAGACGCCCCTTCTAATTTCAGGTGCGGGAAAGAGGCCATCTTCCGGGCGATTTCCAGCGCCCTTTTTGGCGTTGAACCCAGCCGGCTCATACCCGTATCAATCTTGAGATGAATATTGAACTGCTTGTTCTGGCGCCGGGCCTCCGCATTGAATAACTCCAGCAGGTCCATTGAATGAATCGTCGGCGTGATGTTGTAACTGACCATCCAGCCGATTTCTTCTTCAATCACCGCGCCCAGAATCAGAATCGGCTCCAGGATGCCGCTCTGGCGGAGTTCAATGGCTTCCGAAGAATCGCCCACGCCTAACATAGAAGCCCCGCTCTCCAGGACGGTCTTACCCACCGGCACTGCCCCATGCCCGTAGGCATCGGCCTTAACCACCACCATTATCCGGACCTCCGGCCCGAGCTTGGCGCGCAGGTTCTTGACATTGTCTGACAGCGTCTTAAGATTAACCTCTGACCAGGTACGATACTTTTTCATTTATTTTATTACTCGCAGTTGATTCTATACTGCGAGTTATAGTTGGCAGTAAGTCCTGGCGCCTACGGCGCCACTCCGACTGCCACACTACCTCTTTTAATCTTCAGGTTTATCTCTGCCTCGGTCGGCCGCAGGTACAGAGGCAGCAGTTTTATCGGGTCATCCCGTTTCCCTGCCTTATACGATTCGTATCCCAAGATAGCCACATTCTCTGCGCGTGGGGACCAGAAATGCTCTGGAGCGAATTCCGCCCGATTAGCCAATCTCTTAAAAACATCTTCATAAGCCCTAAGTCCGTCTCCAAGCAACAACATCGCTCCCTTATATCTGTTAATTAACTTTAGCAAATCTTCAGGGCTTATGGCAAGATAATCAGTCATTCGTTTATGACCATCAACTGACTTCTCGTATATGGCCGCATAGACCTGGTTCCAGCGGGCATCTATTACCGGGCAGATATATTTGTAAGCGCCTATTTTATCGGTATTTTTCAGCAGGACATCAAGGGAAGAAACCCCGACTATTTTGGTCTTGAGCGCATAGGATATGGTTTTGGCAATAGCCAGGCCGACCCGCAACCCGGTATAAGAACCCGGCCCGATATCAACCGCCACCAGTTCTAAATCATCTTTCCGCCAATGCGCTTCTTTAAGCAGTTTGTCCAGGGCCGGCACCAGCAACTTTCCGTGCACCAGGCCGCGTTTGAGCGCCAGGCCTTTCTGTCGGGCTACAGAATTGTTCCTCATCTCCAGAATGGCCACCCCGCCCCGGATGGATGACGTCTCTATGCCGATGATTTTCATTGCATTATTATATCCATTATTCCAGACAATGCAACAATTACTTTACCCCGTTAGAGATGTTTGATATTATTTAACAAAATAAAAATAATTGCAGATACTGTAAATATCTTACTATCGTTTTTAAGTAATCGGACGGTCACGCAACCAGCTCCGAATCCCGCCAAAGCTGAAGAAAGCGTGACCTATCTCTAACGGGGTTTACCCGATAATTATTTTGATATAGAATTGGTGTATGCAGGAAAATCAAGCAGACATTAAAGCAGTGCGCCGCGCAGTAACACATCTGGCCTGGCCCGTGATGCTCCAGCATCTCCTGATGTCGGTCATGTTCCTGTCTGATACCATAATGCTGGGCTGGTATAGCCAGTCAGCGCTGGCTGCGGTGGGCTTGAGCGGTCCTATCACAATGATGATTCGCTTGACCATGATGTGCATCCCGATTGCCGCCACTGCAATGGTGGCCCGTTCTATCGGCGAACAGAACGGCGCTAAAACAAACACTAATGCCGTTACTGCCTTGACAATCGGAATTATCCTGGGCGGAATAATATCACTATTCGGCGCGGCTCTGGCCGGGAATATCGTAGCCCTTTTCACGCCGCCATCCTCAAACCTCTACAAAGAGGCAGTAACCTATCTGGCCATTACCCTTTCTGCCTTTGTGATGAACTATCTCTTCTTTATATCCACCGCCATACTCAGGGGCGCCGGCGATACCAGAACGCCCCTGATGGTCACCATCTTTGCCAATCTGCTTAATATCATCGGCGATTATATCCTGATTTACGGAAAACTGGGATTCCCGGAAATGGGGGTTAAGGGTGCGGCGATTTCCACCTTCGGATCGTCGGTTATAGAAGGACTGATATTACTTTATTTCCTATTCTCAAAGAAATCAGCCGTCAGGTTATCCATCAAGAGTTTCTGGCTGGTGAACAAGGCCACCCTGAAAACCATGTTAAAGATAGCCCTGCCCGCGGCATTTGAACCGATGATAACCTCTCTGGGCGGCTTGGTCTTCCTGAAGATAGTAGCCGGTTTAGGCCAGGCGTCACTGGCTACCCATCACGTTATCTTACGGATAGAAAGTTTATCCTTTATGCCCGGGATGGGCCTATCCGTGGCAACCGGGGCGCTGGTCGGACAATATCTGGGCGCTAAAAGGAATGACCTGGCTGATTTAACATCCAAACAATCCATTAAATTCGCCCTTATGACAATGGGAACATTGGGGCTGATATTTTTATTATTCCCATCACATATCATCAGCGTTTTTACAGGAGACAACGATGTCCGAACACTCGGCCTATTGTGCCTTATGATTGCCGCCATAGAACAACCGTTTTTAGGATATGCGATGATACACCAGGGCACCTTCCGGGGCGCCGGCGATACGACCATACCTCTATTTATCAACTTCATTGGTGTCTGGTTGATTCGCCTGCCCCTGGCCTTGCTTTTTATCAATATATTCCATTGGGGATTAGCCGGCGCCTGGCTGACCATGCCGATTGACTGGCTGGTGCGCTCCATTATATACAAGGCCGCCCATAACAGAGGTGGTTGGAAGAAAATCCGCATCTAATCCTGATTTTTCTTTACCCCGCACATAAATAATGGTAATAAAATGTTAAATTGGCAACACAGAATAATACATTATACATGGTCAATCTGTCACTGTGATTATGTGCGGGGTTTACAACCTTAAAAATGCTTAATATTATTAGTAGGCCAAAGTGATGGAATTTTCATTGACTCCCTATTAAAAAATGATATCATACAATATATTCATAAAAATTAATAAAGGAGAGGTTATGACCGACCTGGTGGTCAAGACAATGAAGATGCCGGATGATATTGCAATCATCGGGCTGGAAGGTATTCTTGACCATAATACCGAAGACGAATTCGGAGAGGCAATAACAAAAATACAGAACGATGGCGTTCATCGCTTTGTCTTTGACTTATCAAGGTTAAATATAATTACTTCATCGGGTATCGGGTCCTTTATAAAAATAGCCAATTCCTGCAGGGAAAACTACGGCAATCTTGTCATCGTTCAGCCCCAGCCAAATGTTAAGGAGGCATTGCAGATATTCGGGTTATTCAACTTTATCCAGATGGCGGATAACGTCAATAACGCCGTAAAAGTCCTTTCCGCGCCGCCGAAAAAATAGGAGGTAACTATGGCCGACATTATAATGACAACTACCAATCTTCCGGAAAATATTGTGCGTGTCAATCTGAAAGGAATACTCAATGGCACTACTACGGAAGAATTTGAAGAAAATATAACGAAGCTCTTTGATGGAAATATCTTCCGTCTCATATTTGATATGTCAGAGTTAACGATGATTACTTCGTCAGGAATTGGGGCTCTTATAAAAATAATAGCCACCTGCAAAGAACATCATGGTAATATTGTTATTGTCCAGCCACAACGGTCCGTAGAAGAGTCATCAACAATATTCGGATTATTTAACTTTGTTCCACTAGCAAAAGATATCAATGAAGCAGTAAGAACTATTTTATCACCGCCGAGAAAATAACCATTCGATTCAACATTAATTACACTATGAAATTCTTCAAGATGCACGGCATAGGAAATGATTTTATCCTGTTTATTCCGTATTCTAAAGAACAATCATCATTTACCCGGCCCCTAATCAGGAAACTATGCCACCGCCATTCCGGGATTGGCGCAGATGGTGTAATCCTGATATTACCAACGCGTCATAAGGGTAACGATTTCAGGATGCGCATTTTCAATGCCGACGGCTCCGAAGCCGAGATGTGCGGCAACGGAATCCGCTGCCTGGGTAAATTGGTATATGAGCATGGACTGACAAGCAAGAAGAACCTCATCATCGAAACCCTCAGCGGTAATATTTCTGTCAAACTCATTATTAAGAATAACAAGGTGGCTAAAGTCAGCGTCACCCTGCCTGCTCCGTCATCAGTCCGGAAGATATCAGCATCCAAAATAAAGGTAACTCTGGGCAATCCCCATTGCGTAGTGTTCATAAATGAAGATGTAAGTAAATTCCCGGTTGCCAAATACGGACCGTTGCTTGAAAGGCATCGCCTGTTCCCGCAGAGAACCAACGTGGAGTTTGTCCGGGTGAAGAACAAAGGCGCGATAGATATGCGGGTCTGGGAACGCGGGGTGGGCGAGACCCTGGCCTGCGGCACCGGCGCCTGCGCCGCGGTTATGGCCGGTATCGCCACAAGCAAACTACGAACCGCTAATGTTAAGGTTAATCTGCCGGGGGGAATATTAGAAATCTCTAAACTCAGGAACGGCAAAATCTGCCTGACCGGTCCAGCCGAAATGGTATTTGAGGGTGATATTACGCTCGCTCCGTTAGAAAGACCTTTAACCAAACAATAAACTCCGCCTGCCTACTAAGCATAATTGTTGAACTTTCTAACGGGGTGAACCTAAATCTCTTTTTCTATTACCTCTATTTCCTTAAGGTCAACAATTCCCAGACGATATTTAGAACCGGCGCAGGTATCCAGATAATCAGACCTTAATTTAGGTGTGTCCGGTAAAACCTTATCACGATGCTTCTGGATGATGCCTTGAGCCACCGCATCAACCGCTACCGGGTCCAATCCGGCAATGATGCCGTTATAATTCCAGTGATACCGCTGGTCTTCCGCGGGTCCGCCATTATACAGCGGATAAATCGCATCGCAGATAACCAGTTTGGTTTTGTTCTTAATCGGCTTGATATTATAAATCTCAGCCGCGCCGGGATTACAATCATTGCCATACAACACCCTGGTATTCTTGTCCGTTATCTCCACTGCTCCATACATATTCATCATCGCATTGTCGATGCCGGTATATTCCTTGAACTTGAATGTCCTTAAGGACGGCATATTTATCAAGACACTGCAGGTTTTGGATACAATACCGGAAACTTTGGTCTGCGCCGAACCGACAGTGACGGCGTTATCGTCAAACCCGGCCATTGGCTTGCTCAGACGCTGGACCCGCTTGGTGTTAGTAGCAATACACCTGATATCCACCTTGTTGTCATTAATAACATATCCGGCCTGCTCCAGTTCATCAGCCGCCCGGTCCCAGATAATGACATTATTATCCTTAACGCCTGTCTTTATCAGGAATTCTGCCAAACTGTATGCTACTTCTGGCCTGGTAGCATTGTTCTTATCGCCCAGGTAGGCGTTAACCTTGATGCCCACCACGTCCTTTGCAGAGATAACTGACTGGAGCAATTCCTCGCCCGAACCGCCATCGGAAAGCGAACGTAGCGCTTCATAGACCGTCCGTTTTACCTCTATTTTGCCGATCTCACCTTCTGCATTCCTCATCTGAGGATTCCTGATTATCACCACCCGTGCCTTGGCCGGAGCGGCAAAAAGGCCCGGGGTGAATCTGGCCGGCAGGACAAATAAACCGGCGCCGCTCAGGGCTACCAGCTTCAAGAAACTTCTTCTTTCCATATATTCTTAATATACATATCTAAATCAGTTTGTCAAATACTATTCAGCAAGATTTTATTTGACCTGCTTATATCTCATTGTTACAATTCATTACAATGAAAGGAATAATCTATATGATAAAAAGATTTATTGCCTTGGCATGTCTTATCATCTTAACCGGCTGTGCCGGTCCGACTCCAACAACTACCGTATATATCCCGCCTGTTTTTGGCGCCAGACCTGAAATCATTGTGATTGAGACCGTACCAGACGTCTATTATGTCAAAGGGCATGTTAATATCTTCTTTTACAGCAACTGGTGGTATTATTATTCTGATAATGGATGGTATGCCGGTTCATCCTATAATGGCCCCTGGGGCGTTATTGAGGCATACCAGTTACCGGTCCGGTTCGGTCAGATACCGCCCGGACATCTCAGAACGCCGCCCGGCCAGGCAAAACCCAAGCCCGGTCACAACAAAAAATCTCCTCCAGGACATAAAAAAGATAACGACGACGTTGGTGACGGACCGCCGGGTCACAGAAAGAAAGGAAATAGATGATAAAATCTATCAAGTTCTTATTAATGCTGGGATGCCTTATGGCCCTGTTCCGGATATGCCCTGCTCCTGATATGTCAGCCGATAAGAATGACAATGAAAAGCCGGGGCATAATGATAATCGCGATAAGGATAAGGAAAAACCTAAACACGACAGAGATAAGCCAAAACCATCCAAACCGGAAGAAAAGAGTAAATTAGGGGAATTCTCCGAACCCTATAAAGATAAAGACACCTCAAAACACGGGAAAAAGTCGTCCGATAACGACACCTATTACGACGATGACGATGACGGCGGTGATTTCTGGGATGAGTTCTGGGCGGACTTATTCAGTGATGTCTTCAGCGCACTGATACTCGGGGATTTCGGATATCGCTACAGTTCCTACCCGTATAACCCGCCGCAACAACCACTGCCGGGTATTTATGTCTCCACTAACAATGACACATTAGGCGATATGACGGCATTCCAATTCCG
>JBBTIZ010000007.1:0-1339 GCA_038059695.1 Planctomycetota bacterium | reverse complement strand
AGATGGAAAACGCCCACTACCAAATACTCCAAGCCGAACTGGATAATATAAACAAAACCGGATTCTGGATGGGACTCAGCGAAATATCTATGGAGGTGGAATAAAATCCTATCATCTTTGACTTAGGTCAAGGCATACTATACTTAAATATATTATACTTAGCCCGTATCCGCCGGGTTTGATATGACTGATTCCGTTTAAAATACGCTGATTTATAATCAGGAGTTGAATGTGTTCCAAATACCAGTCACCAGGATTATTAATGCCGGACGGCGCGCGGATGCCCAGTGAGAACGAACTGGCTATCGCCCGATTCCAGGGCAAACACGTGGCGGAAATTACTAATCGTCTGATTCGTTAGTGTATACTATTTCCTTGACTTTATCTTGCGCAATGAAGCAATATATTCTATAAAGAATAATGGCCTTCCCGACAAATACTGTCGGGATAACTGCCCATAAACTCACTTCGTTTCGTACGGGCAGTAAAAGGAGGTGGATATGTCCAAATGGAAATGCAAGGTTTGCGACTATATCTACGACCCTGAAAAGGGCGACCCGGATAATAACGTTCCGGCCGGCACGTCCTTTGAGGACCTGCCCGATAACTGGGTCTGCCCGGAATGCGGCGTCGGAAAAGACGAGTTTGAGAAAGTATAATATTTAGTCCCGACAAAAACTGTCGGGATAAGTCGCTGATAACGCCCGTACGGGCTAACAGCGACTAAAAGGAGTTGCTATATGAAGAAATGGGTCTGTGGAACCTGCGGTTATGTCTGGGACGGCGACAATCCGCCCAATAACTGCCCCAAGTGCGGCGCGCCAAAGGATAAATTCACCCTGTTGCCCGATGACAAGGCCAAACTGATTGACCGGTCCCGGCTGACCAATGACCTTCATATGAAACTGGAAGCCATGATGACTAAGGCGATTGCGGTGGCCGAGGAAGGCATTAAGGACAATCTGGACCCGGCCTGCGTGGTGGTATTTAATAAGGCCAAGTCCGATGCGGAAATCATCAAACAGATGGTCAAGGCGGAAATCCAATCCCATATAAACAAGGGTAAGTGGGGATAAACTAAATATAATAACAAATCCCGACAAAAACTGTCCGCCTTTGGCGAGACATCGCCTTCGGGCGTGTCGGGATAACTCGCAGTAATTCTGTCCTCCGCCGTAACGTCGGAGGACATCAAACTGCAAGTAAAAGGAGGCAGGTATGGCAACGGCATCTAAGGAATTACTGGACCTGTTAAACACCGCTATTGCGCGTGAATTGCAGGTTTCCATCCAGTATATGTGGCAACACATCCTCTGGAGCGGCGTAAAACACTTTGCGG
>JBBTIZ010000006.1:0-2476 GCA_038059695.1 Planctomycetota bacterium | reverse complement strand
ACCGGGATGGCTGAGCCGAGCACGTGGCCTGATTCGTAAAAGGTGCAGTTGATGTCCGGCGTAATTTTTATCGGTTCTTCATAATAGGCGCCCCGGAAATATTCCAGAGATTTATTGGCGTCTTCTTTAGTGTAGAGCGGTTTTACCGGCGGGATGCCCTTACGGAGGTTGATTTTGTTGACGAACCTGATGTCTTCCTCCTGGATGTGTCCGCTGTCCGGCAGCATCAGGCGGCACAGGTCAACCGTGGCCGAGGTGGCGTGGATGGGGGCTCTCATGCCGTGTTTGACCAGATTGGGGATATTCCCGCTGTGGTCAATATGGGCGTGGGACAGGACCAGGGCGTTTATCTTATCCGGCGGGAATATGAAATAATTATTGATGTCGTAGAAATCCTTGCGCCGGCCCTGGAACAAGCCGGCGTCAATCAGTACCCGGCTTTGTTCGGTCTTGACCAGGTGCATTGAGCCGGTGACGGTCCTGGCGCCGCCGCAGAATTTTAGTTTAATCATAATAATTTTATACCTTACTTTTTAGGCGGGCAATAAACTCATCGGTTAATCTTTGGACCTTCATTTCGGTGTTAACCAGGGCTATTTTGGTGGTGCCGATGACCAGAGGTTTTTCTTTGCCTGCCAGGCTGATTTTATAACCGAAGATTATAGAGGCGCCGGAGATATCCTTAATAAATGTTTCAACCGTGATGATGTCAGCGTATCTGGCCGGGGACAGGAATGAGAGTTCCGTATGGGTGATGACAAATATCAGGCCTTGAGCTACCATATCTTTGGGGTCAACCCCGCGCTGGCGCATATATTCGGTCCGGCCCCGCTCAAAGTATTTCAGGTAATTGGCGTGATAGACCACGCCGCCGGAATCGGTGTCATCGTAGTAGATTCTTATTTCCATCGCGTCTCCATTTCTAATCAGGTATATAATCCGCGTAATCCATTTGCCGGTATTGTTCTTTATGTCTATTCCGGGAATAGATAGACGTGGTGCAGTTTCTGCAATGCCTTTTCTTCAATCTGCCTGACGTATTCGCGGGAGATATTCAACTTTTTACCTACCTGCTCCAGGGTTAGGGGCGGCTTATTATGGTCCAGTCCGTAACGCAAACTCAGGATGTGCGCCTCTTTCCCGCTGATGGTGGCGAGCAGTTTCTGAATCAGTTTCTTGTCTGCTTCATCCATAAGATGACTGTCCACAGCGGATGATTCCTTATCCGAGAAGTCCTTCAATTCGCTGGATACTATGCCGGGGAAGATATTGGGCTTGTGGGAATAGTCCGAGCGCAGGAACCGCTTCAAAATCCGGAGAAAATACGGAGACGGATTTAATTTGGCGACTACTTCATCATAATGGGGTTCCCGGTTTAATTCCTGGGCCATTTTCAAACTTACTTTTTTCCACCGGCTGATGAGGTCAATCAGCGAAGCCGACAGCCGGATGGGCGAGACCGAACTCCTGAGGGCCCGTCTGATATAACTCATTATCCACCAGCGGGCATAGGTGATGAAACGAAACCCTTTTTTCGGGTCAAACTTATCCACCGAGCGCATCAGCCCTAAATTGCCTTCCTCTATCAGGTCTTGGAAGGGCAGTCCCTTATACAGGAATGAGGCGGCGATTTTTACCACCAGTTTGAGATTGGCGGTGACAAGTTTCTTTTTTGCCCGATTACTTCCGGACTGGGCCAGGATGGCCAGTTCCTTTTCCTGTTTGGCTGTGAGAAGCGGCACCTTTTCTAACTGGGACAGGTAAGTCAGGAATCCGATTTCTTGTTTCATATGCTGTATAATGCCCCCTCACCTTTACCTCTCCCCAAAGGGGAGAGTCCGGGTGAGGGGGGTATTTAATTAAAGAATTCTTTTATTTTATCTACGACATACCTTTGCATCTCCGGGGTTAATTCAGGATACATCGGCAGGGACAAGACGCTCAGGGACGCGTTCTCTGATTCAGGCATAGCGCCTTTTTTATAGCCCAGGTAAGCGAAACACTCCTGCAGGTGCAGTGGTAACGGATAATATATCTCAGCGCCGACATTATTGGCCTTGAGGAAATCGCGCAGTTTATCGCGCGTCTCAGGATTTTTATCGCCCAGTACCCTGAGAGTATATTGGTGATAGATGTGACTGCGGTCTTTTTTAACGGACGGTAAAGAGATATATTTAAGTAGTCCGGATTCTTTGATGAGTTGGTTATAGAAATCAGCCCGCTGGAGCCGTTCATTGTTCCACTTATCAAGGTATTTTAGTTTCACCCTTAAGATGGCGGCTTGCAGTGCATCCAGCCGGCTGTTCAGTCCGATATGCTGGTGAAAATACCGGTTCTCAGCGCCGTGCACCCTGAGGGTTCTGACCAATTTAGCCAGTGTCCCGTCATTGGTGGTAATCAATCCGGCATCGCCCCAGGCGCCTAAGTTCTTAGTCGGGTAAAATGAATAACAACCCATCAGCCCGAGTGTGCCGGT
>JBBTIZ010000005.1:0-27441 GCA_038059695.1 Planctomycetota bacterium | reverse complement strand
GCAGGCAGGCCGCAATACGTTTACCGCGCAGGGGTTTTTCCCGGCTAAACCGTTCGCGTATCTGCGTAACCACAGGCATCTGTTTTTCTGCCCAGTCAATTCTGTTTTGTCCGATGGTTGCTAACTTGATGTCCTTGATATCATATTTCATTTCTTCAGCGCCTTTCTTAACAGGTTTACTTTATCGGTTAATTCCCAGGTATAACCCGGTCCGGTTATTCCGAAGTGCCCGTATCTGGCCGTATGTTTATAGATGGGCCGGCGCAGGTGCAGATGATGGATAATCCCGCCCGGGGTCAGGTCAAAGTTGTCTCTGACTAGTTTAATTATCTGAGCTTCTTTTATTTTAGCTGTACCGAATGTTTCGACATCCACGGTCACCGGTTCAGCCACGCCAATGGAATAGGCGAACTGAACCTGGCAACGATTGGCCAATCCGGATGCCACGATATTCTTGGCCACATACCTGGCCATATAGGCCGCGCTCCGGTCCACCTTGGTTGGGTCCTTGCCGGAAAAACATCCGCCGCCGTGCGTGCCCATACCACCGTAGGTATCAACAATGATTTTCCGGCCGGTCAACCCGCAATCCGCATACGGACCGCCATAGACAAATCTGCCGGTTGGATTGATAAGCATTCTGGTTTTGCTGTCCAACAGGTTTTTGGGTATAGTTGGCAGGATAATATGTTTCATCAGGTCTTTTTTTATCTTAGCGTGGCTGACCTCGGGATTATGCTGGAGTGAAAGGATGATGGTGTTAATCCTGACCGGATGGTCATTTTCGTAATCGATGGTTATCTGCGATTTGCCGTCCGGCCTGAGGTAACTCAGGATGCCTTTTTGCCTGACTAAGGCCGCCCGATTAACCAGCTTTCGGGCCAGCATAATCGGCATAGGCATCAGTTCTGGTGTTTCCCGGCAGGCATATCCGAACATCATGCCCTGGTCGCCGGCGCCTAATTTCTTATGATGCTTAGTATTCTCGTCAACGCCCATAGCGATGTCAGGCGACTGCTTTTGGATACAGGTCAGGACCGCGCAGGTTTCATAGTCAAAGCCCATCTTGGCATCGGTATAGCCGATTTCTTTAATGGTTCTTCGGACCACATCAGGTATCTCCACATAGGTCTTTGTGGTAATCTCGCCGGCCACAATGGCCATACCGGTTTTAATCAGGGTTTCGCAGGCCACACGGGCTGTGGGGTCTTTGGCAATAATCTCATCCAGGATGGCATCGGAAATCTGGTCACAGACCTTGTCCGGATGACCCATACATACCGATTCCGAGGTGAACTCTCTTTTAACGCGTCTCATAGCTTATTAATCTCCTGTTACGTGTTGTTAATTAAGTTTTAGGACATTATAAATAATCTGCCTTTTATATTAAACCTTTTTAGCCGGGTCAACCCCGTTGGAGATAGGTCATTCTTCTGGAATGACCGTAATATTAGAACTCTTTAACTCCTAACATTTTTCTGTCCTGTGTATCAAGAATAATGTTTGTCACAATATCAAGCATCTCTAACGGGGTCAACTAATTTTCTAATAAATTCCATATTTTGGGCCGTTGCTCCTTGATATCGGCTGATTATATCCTTGGCTTTAGCACCAATCTGGTTTCGCCTGGCGGGTTCCGCAATCAATGAGAGGAATGTCTGATGTAATCCTGATTTATCAGGCACTGATATGGCCGCGCCTTCTTTGATGAGTTGATCTGATATGTCCTGGAAGTTGGACATATCCGGGCCGAATATCATCGCCTTGCCGGCAGCGGCCGGCTCCAGAATACTCTGACCGCCATGACGGACTAAACTGCCTCCGACAAAGACAATATCGGCAATTTCATACACCTTGTTTAGCTCGCCCAGAGTATCAAGTAGCACAATAGCAGATTTATTTATAGCCGCAGGTGGATTACTTCGCCTTACTACCTCGAATCCCTTTGCTTTGATAATCTTATCCACGTCGTCAAATCGGAAGGGATGCCTGGGGGCGATGATTAGCCGCAGATTCGCCCCTACGGGACTCCCTTCGGTCGTAAATTTATTCTTTAGTTCCGAGTAGGCATCAATAATGATTTCTTCCTCGGGTGGGTGGGTGCTACCGGCAATAATAACCAAATCACCATCTTTTATACCGAATATGTTTTTGTATGAGTCGCCTTGTGCTTTAACTGGGGCAGTATTAAGTAAATCGTATTTCATATTACCGGTAATCCTTAATTTGCTGGAATGGATGCCCAGATGCTTGAACCGTTCCAGGTATTCTTCGTTCTGGACGCAGAAATATGACACCTTGTTCCAGATGCGCTTGATAAGCGGTTTTATCAGGCGATACTTTCTGGTGGAATGCTTGGTCATCCGGCCATTTAGCAGAATCACCGGAATATTCATTGAATCAGACAGGCGGATAAGATTGAGCCAGAGTTCTTGCTCTATTAGAATGATAAGGGACGGTTTTATGCGGTTCAGGACACTGCGGATAATAATGCTTAAATCTATCGGGAAGAAGAAACTCATTATCTCAGGGTATTTCTTCTTGACTAATTTCTGGGCCGAAGGAGTAGTGGTGGAGATAACCAGTTCGCACGCCGGATAAAGTTTACTAAGCCGCTCAATAAGAATCTCGGAGGCGTTTATCTCGCCGACCGAGGCGCCGTGCAACCAAATACATTTCTTATTATTCTCCCGCTTCTTGATAAACCCAAACCTTTGCGGCAACCCCTGGCGATGGTAGTGAGAAGTGGCAAACTTAAAAAGATAATAGGGGCTGGTTAGGATGATATAAATAAGATAAACGAAATCCACTATTACCATAATCACACAATTTATATTTAGTTTATGATTAATTGCAATAATTTATTGAAGAATTGAGTTTCCCATGTATTATAGACGATACTTGTAATGGGTCTCCGGGGGATAAACTCCATGAACTATGAATAAAGACAGGATTGAAATACTTATCGGCGGCATCGGCGGGCAGGGCGTGGTTTATTCAGCCAATCTGATTGCCCGGGCCGGTTTAATCAGGCATAAATTCGCCTCCAGTATGGCCCATTACGGGCCGGAAAGCCGCGGCAGTGTTACCACTTCTGAAGTAGTAATATCCAATTTGGATTCCGCTAACCAGATTGATTACCCGGTGGTGGAGGCGCCTGATGTGTTTATCGCCATGCACCAAAAAGCATACGAGGGATATATCGCAAAGCATAAATCTGCGCCCCGATGTGAATCGGGACGCTCCGTATCCAAAGGCATCGGAGCGCCGGAGTATGTTATATACGACAGTACTCTTGTGACAATCAATTCCGCACTCCGCACGGAGTTTATCCCCGCTGGAAAGCGGGGGCACTCCGCACTCGTTGCGGTTCCGGCTTCACAATTAGCCAAGGATAAATTAGGCAATATTATGATGGCCAATATCATACTCACAGCGGCATTCGCCAAGATAACCGGCGTTATTACCAAAGATGATTTAGAGCGGGGTCTGAAAGAGATGGTTTCGGCAGATGATTTCGTACTCAATCAGTCAGCCATAGAAATCGGTTTTGCTATTACGTGATGAAACAGATTATTTTAGTAATAGTTGTCTGTGTTAGTTTTTTGCTGCCTTTTGTATCTGGGGCAGAACCGACGCCGGCTCCAGCTCCGACGCCAACCCCAGCCCCAGCGCCAAAACCAGCGCCACCGGCGCCTGCGCCGCCAAAGAAAGTAGAACCGCCGACTATCAAGTGGTCTGGTAATATTGAGGGCACTTTCAGCAATACCGTCGGACTGCTTAATACCTCAAACACCACGTTAAAGTCCGACCTCTATGGGGATAACAGCAGTTTTAAGTTATATGCCGGATTACTTTACCTGAGAGGCAAGACCAACAACGCGCTGACATCCTTCCAGCGCCGGGCTGAAATAAAGGCCGACCGTAAACTGACCGCTAATTTCTACGGCTACCTCCAGCAGGTCTTTGACGCCAATCAGATTACTCAATTAGATATGGGCAGCCGGTCCAGCGGCGGCTTGGGCTATCATTTTGTAAAAACCGATAAGGTTAAAGAATCCGTTGATATCGGATCCAGTTATAATGCCGAGTCATACGATAACCTGACTTTAAGGAAACGAACCTATTCCTACCAGTCCAGCAATATTTTTTACTGGAAAATTACTACCGGGCTGGAATTATACCACCGCTATGAATATCTGCCCAAAACCAGCGACTTAAAGAATTTCCGGACCCGTTCGGACGGCTCGCTCAAGATTTATATCGGCAAGCATCTTTACAGCAATTTCGGGATGATAAACGAATATGACAGCGCGCCGGCCAGCGCCGCTACCCCGAGGCATAAGGCCACCATACTGACCACCATCGGGTTTAAGTTTTAATGGTGACCCAGGAGCGCTCCCGGATGATTCAGGCAACTGCCTGGAAGACCCAGTCAACCGCCTGGATGACTCAGGCGGGCGGACGGATGACTAAAACAACCCCATAGACGCTTGAGGGTGGCTACCGGACGGGGTGACCACGGCGGTCTGGGATTACAAAGCCGTCTACAAAATCGGCGATGACCAGGTCGGGCAGTTCTCAGACCCGATTTCCGTCACCGTCACCAGACAGATTGGTATTAAAAATAATGAGCCACTAAGGCACAAAGTAAAATCCCCCCAACCCCCCTTTGATAAAGGGGGGAAATGGAACGAATCACATTCACCCCGTTAGAAAGTTCTACAAATATGGTTATAACTATGCCACAAGTTTATTACTCAGTTACAGGTCTTTCTAACGGGGCTTCGCTTAGTGCGTCCTATTCGTGTTCTTCCTATCCGTGTTCTTTTCTTTGTGGTAAGCATTTTTCTTGACCCCGTTAGAGATGATTAGGACAATTAGAATATATTTTTCTTGTAGTTGTAAAATCAATAGCGTATCTATAAATAGGTTTATGTTTAACGGTCCCACCGGGACCTATCTCTAACGGGGTGGACCCCGTCAAAATCATATTATATGGTGGCTACTGGATTTTGATTATGCATTCATTCTTTATTACCGGCACAGATACGGGCGTGGGCAAGACCTACTTCACCGCCCGACTCTGCACAATGTTCCGTAGGTCCGGCCTTGACGTGGGCGTGATGAAGCCGGTTTCCTCCGGCGGCCGGGCTGATGCTCTATATCTCCTGAAACAGACCGGACTGAAAGACCCGCTGGACCTGGTTAATCCCATTCACTTCAAGCCGCCGGTTGCCCCGACCATCGCGGCTAAACTGGCTGGTAGGGTTATAAATATCCGCCGGATATTCTCTGCCTATAAGAAACTTCAAGCCATCCACAAGGACGGTATCCTGATAGAAGGCGTAGGCGGTGTGCTGGTTCCCTTGGCTAAGAATTATCTGGTGGCTGACCTGATAAAGGAACTGCGGCTACCGGTGATTATTGTAATTCGTCCGACATTGGGCACAGTTAATCATACCTTATTGACCATAGATGCCCTGAAGGCGCGCAAAGTGCCGATTAGCGGTTTCATTGTGAACTATGGGCTGCCTGGGAATAGACCAAATAATCGCTTTGAGAAACTGACCGTTAAACTCAGTCCGCGGATGATAGAACAGATTGCCGGGGTGAGGGAGATTAAAACTCTTGCCCCTTGACCTGCCCGGATGGATGTGATATAAATGAGGTCGGTCAGCCCGGCGCCGGACAGATATTGTCAATATTATACTCCCTTGTTATATAAATACTGCTGTATTTCCCGTCATTAAAATATTGACATTTCCCGGTCAGGTGATTACATAATTTTATGCCAGAACGAACCTTGATAGTTCCTAAGTTCCGGTCATTGGAAGAATTCTCTACTTGGTGGCAGAGGCCGGATATAATCCATCTCCAGCGCTCCCTGCAGGAGCATCCGCACATCAAACCCTGGCTGGCGCAACTTCAAGATACACAAAAGACGGAAGAAATCGCTCCGTCTGTCTCTAAAGAATTCGGCCGGTATATCCTGGAGCGAAAATTAGGCGAAGGCGGGATGGGCGTGGTTTATTTAGCCCTTGACCCGGCATTGAACCGCCGGGTCGCCCTGAAAATCTTATCGGACAAGAGCCCTGAGGCCATCCAACGGTTTATGCGGGAAGCCGAGTCAACCGCCAAACTCAAGCATCCGCATATCATCCAGGTCTATGAAGTGGGCGGCATATCCCACAACTACTACTTTACGATGGAATATGTCGAAGGGACATCATTGGACGCGCTGATTAGTGAAAAGAAACTCCACCCCAGGCGGGCGGCTGAGATTATCTGCGACATCGCTTCGGCCCTTCATTATGCCCATACGAATAATCTGATTCATCGGGATATAAAGCCATCCAATATCCTGATAGATAGCCAAGGCCGGACATACCTGACTGATTTTGGACTGGCTAAGGAGACCACGGGACTGGAACGCGCATTAACCATGAGCGGAACGGTCTTGGGCACGCCCGAATATATGTCACCGGAACAGGCCACCGGAGACAAAAACCGGACAGACCAGCGCAGCGATATCTTCTCATTAGGCGCAACCTTATATCATTCTCTCACCGGCCAATCTCCTTTCAAGGGTGATGACCTGTATCAGGTATTGGAAGCCGTGATGCATAAAGACCCTCTGCCGCCCAAGCGGCTGGTCCCCGTATTATCACGCGATATAGAGACGATTTGCATGAAATGCCTGGATAAGGAGCCGGCCCGACGTTACCAGAACGCCCAGGAATTAGCCGACGACCTCAAACGTTTCCTGAATGGCGAAGAGATTCTGGCCCGGCCCACCGGTTTTATTACCCGGATATGGCGGAAAAGCAAGCGCAACCGGGCTGCCAGTTTGGCCATGGCCGGCGCCGTAGTTATTTTAATCGGCGTGGCCATCTGGATGCAAATCGCCAAGGCGGATAGAATCACGGACTACCGGACCAAGGCCCGGAAATCATTTGAGATAAAGAGGTTTGAGGATACGCTTACCTGGTCTAAACAAATACTGGAGCTTTCACCCACCGATAACGAGGCCCGGAGATTGCTTAAAGAGAGCCAACTGGCACTGAACAAGAGGAACGAAGCCCGGAAGGTTTTGGAACGGAGCAAATCCATAGTCGATGCCGACGAGAAAATAAAGATGCTGGCCAAGGCGCTGGAGATTGACCCGGCCTTCGCCGAGGCCTGGCAGGAAATCGGATATACCTACAATCGCCAGAATGATTATCGCAATGCCCACAAGGCGTTCTCCAAGGCCATCGCGGTAGATAAAGCGCTGGTCAATTCCTATTTTGCCCGGGCGCATATTGCGAAGGTTATTAATAAGGACTATAAAGGCGCCGCCGCTGACTTCGCCAAGGTCTTAGAACTTGACCCGGAAAGTTATATGGGATATTTTGCTAAAGGAGCAATTGAACTCCATAATGGGGACTACAAACAGGCGATTGCAGATTTTACCAGGGTGATAGAACTAAAACCGGATGATGTTGACGCATATGATGAGCGGGCAAAGGCATATTTACGTAGAGGTCAAAGGGGACTGGCACTGTCTGACTGGAATAAGGCCATAGAAATTAACCCTGATTTTGCATCGGCATATTACAGCCGGGGTGACATTTATCTGGCTGATAACAAATTAGACCTGGCCCTTAAGGATTTCAATAAGTATGTGGAATTGAATCCCCAGGAACCGGCGGGTTATTGCATCCGGGCCATAATTTATACCCGGATGGGCCGGCTTGATTTAGCCCTGGCTGATGCCAATAAGGCCGTGGAAATTAATCCTGATAACGCTGATATGTATTACCGGCGTGCGGATTTGTATTACCAGAATGAGAATAATGACGAGGCGATTGCTGATTATAGCCGGGCCATAGAACTTGACCCGAAGTGCGCAGAAGCATATTTTGGGCGCGCCGCGTGTTATGGCTTGAAGGGGCAATTGGATGAGGTGATTATGGATTGTAACAAAGCCATAGAACTCAAGCCGGCCCTGGCGCACGCCTACACTACCCGCGGCGCGGCTTATCTTGATAAAGGAGACCTTGACCGGGCTCTGGGGGATTTAAATAAAACAATCGAATTAGCCCCGGAGTATCCCAACGCTTACTTTCACCGCGGGTTTGCCTACTATCAAACGAATGATTGTGACCGGGCTATTGCCGACTATTCCCGGGCCATCAAGATAGACCCCAAAGAATTTATGTATTACCTAAAACGCGCTGATGCTTATGGCTTCAGCGGAAAATATACTCAAGCCGTAAGTGACTACACTAAGGCGATAGAATTAGCCCCGAGGAAACCAGCCGGTTACAAAGGCCGGGGTATGGCTTATTGTTTTATGAAGAATTTTGATAGGGCGCTGCCTGATTTGGATAAGGCCTTAGAATTAGGCCCCAAAGACCCCGTGGCTTATTACTGGCGCGGCATGGTCAGATATCAAAGAGATGAACTTGACTTAGCCATCGCTGACTTTACCAAAACCATCAAGTTTGAACCGAAATCGGCTGAGGCATATAGAGACCGCGCTTATGCTTATGCCGGCAAAAAAGATTATGATAAGGCCATTGCCGATGGTGAGATGTTTGTAAAACTAACCCCGGATGAACAGCAAAGAAAAGAGGTGGAATGGTTTATCGGCACCTGGCGTTCCTTCCGCGCCAAAGAGAGTAAGCCGCCGGCCAAATAAGACCGCAACCCCGGCGCAGGAAGAAATAATGAATACTCCAAAATTAATTACATACGAACAGGCCAAGACGAATTTACTGGCTGAATTAGACGCCTGGGATAAGTTTGATGCCGAGATAGAACAATTATCACCGGAGATTGAAGAGGTCAAGGCGGAGGCCGCCCGCCCGAACCCCGATATTTTCGGGGGGCAGGCTGACTTCGGCCCATCCGGCTCTATTATCCGTTCACGTCATCTGATTCCCCTTATCCTAAATCGTCTTGAGGCAGATACCAAAGATAAATCATATCCATCTGATTTGGTTGCCCAGATGCTGGAATCTACAACAGTGATTCTTGTTGCCAAACGAGTATGGATTAGCGGGGCACGGCAGGTTTTGGACCCTGATGTTTATCCGTCACTGCTGGAAAAATCGGTAATGGACGCCTCTAACTCCATCAAGTCAGCCCTGAAGAAGTGGGTGGCTCCTGATATCAGGTTCAAGAATGATATGAAACGGCTGTTTATTGACCTCTGGATTATCGGCAGTTGGCTGCTGGATTTTGCCGATAATTCCCGACGGCATGGCGAATGGCCGCCTGCGAAGCCGAGCCGTAGTCCCGATCGCACCCAGCCCTTCGGACAAGGGCTGGTTCAGCCCCCAGTGGGGGCTGGACACGGTTATTTCGGGGCGAAGTCGCAACCCCGCCAGAAGCGGGATAAACTCCGTCCCGATTGTTTCGGGGATGAACCAGGACAATGGAACGAGAAAGAGTGGTGCGGCTATTTCTGGCGCAACCTCAGCTGGCGCTCGCCATTTATCAGTTATGTGGAGCGGCACGGCTTGAGCCAGGAGTCGCTTGATAAGGGCTTTGCCGCAGAGGAGATTTTCAGCCGCCGGTCAAACCAGCGGGCTAATGACTTCATGCGCCGCTATGAATTGGGACGGCAAGTCACCTCGGCCTGGGATAAGGAACATCCCTTGAACTATCTGGATATGGCAGAACTGCCGACCCCGCCACCTGAGGACAACAGTGGTTTACACGTTGAAAGTGTTGATATTACTGAAGAATCGTATGAGAAGGGCGGCGATTGGAGTCATTCCATCCCTGAGATTCGCCGCTGGAATGATAATACCGATAAGAGGCCGGTTCAGCCATACCAGAGAGATCCGGCTTTCAAGGAACTAAGCAGATTCACCTCCAAAATAATCAAGGCATCCAAGGATAACTGGAAGCATCAGCAAATGGAATCAGAGCATCAATCTGACTATCGTCCGCCTCTGGACCAGTATCTGGTGCTATTGGTCTTATGCGCTGATGGCGTGATGATTCACGGATTGATAAACGAGGACGATGAGTTGGAAAAGCCCGGGACTGCGCGGTTGAAGGGTTGCCATCTTTTCTGCGCCGAGGTGTTTACAAAGTTCGCCCAGGCAATAAACCTATACAAGGATTCGGCATATCGTAATCTGGGCGCTGAAGCCATTAAACTTGCCCAGGAGATAATTGATAAGAACAATTAGCGCATATAATTATTATTACGTATCTGCACACGGTCTATCCGTGTTCGCTACGCGGTCACGCTACGTTTAGAGCGTGTTCTTCGGCAGTATATAGGTGGTGTCTGACCATCCGGTCGGGAGTATCTGACAGACCAGTAGGCCCCCCTGTAATTTGATATGGTTAGATCAAGTAAGGCCGTCACCGAGTAATTTTATTCCACCACAATTTCACCTGTCATATGAAGATGGTTTTCTGAACACCAAACCGTGCACATAAACGGAAATGTGCCTCTTTTGTCAGGAATAAAATTGACCACGACGACTTCGCCGGCTTTGATTTCGCGGACGGCTATGTTGAAATCAGGCAGAGCAAAGCCATGGCTGACGGTTTCAATATTCCGAATGTATATTTTAACTTCCCGTCCGAATGGGACTTTGAATTGACGGGGATACCAGTTGCCGTGTTCCGGCGCCCGGGCAATCAGTTCTACGGTGTAGAGTTTACTCCGGCGGTATTTTTCTATGGCATGAATACCAAATATCACTCCTATCGTGCTAAGGATAATAAGTATGACGGCCAATAGTTCGCTTAGTTTTTTCATACAAATGCTCCGCTTCTTGAGTATAAGATATAACCGACTCTTATACTCCGGCAGTTTGAGCGGTAGCGAATTACTGCCGGGTATAGTCGGCTGTAATCGGCATGCCTCAACAGCCGCACTCAACTTTAACTTACATTCCTATAAATAACCACAGGAATAAAATTGTTATTCCGGTCAGGAAAGTTAATATCGGCAGCCAGCCTCGTTTTGCCTGGGCTAAATCAGGATAAACTAATTGTGATAACCGGAATCCATAAGCCAGCGAGAATAGATATACTATTATCAGAACCGCACCCTGGAGATAGCCGAGAATACCGGTAAATACCGGTGTCCAGGGGAAATGCGCCGTGCCGAAGAGATTCCAACCCCAGCCAAACGGGTCTGAGATAACATGCAACAGATAACTGCCGTTGGGCAGGATTATTCCTAAACTGAATGCAATCCAGACACCAAGTCCCAGAGGGATAAGGGTGTATGCAAATGAGACAAAGACCTTCTTGAGGGAGACATCTTTATTGCCACTAAGCAGTTTTGAGAGCCAGGCGAATATGAAGAAAACGCCGGGAATAACCAGGAGGTTAAAGACGACATGGAAAGCGATATATCCCAGATAACCAGACCAGGTGACGGCCCGGAGCATATCCTTCATAAATCCCCAGGGACCCTGGAAACCCAGGAAGAAGACAATCGCAATACCAAGCATAATAAACGCCTTCCAGGCCTCGTCTAATCCTTTTGGTTCTCTTGGGGTGTCCACCAGTAAATCAACACCGGGTGGCCGCAGGTTGAATGCCATATTATCATGGGGGCAGGTTTTGAAACATTCCAGGCACATACCGCAGTAGGTATTCTTATTGAAATCAAATGGGGTCAGGCACCAGGGACACCCGTAGCCCTTTTCATTTCCTACAAAGCAGGTTTTAGGAGTGTGCTTCTTGCAAATCTCAAAGTCCTTGCGCCTGATTTCAGACATGGCGAATTGGGCGTAGAGTCCCTGGAACCCGGAAACCGGACAAACATACAGGCAGAAACTGCGCTTTTCAAAAATAAGCCCGATGATGAAGGCCAGAATGATTATCCCGCCCAGCAGAACAAAGGTGGCAAAGGGACGCACGGTAAAGAAGCCGGAAAAGAATGTGGTGAATAAAAAGAGTATATTCATCACCCACATATTCTTTAATGCCTTAGGCCATTTGAGAGATAGTCCTCCTGGTTTTCCCTGTTTAACGATAAATAATCTTCCGCGCTGGAGCCAGTCGCCAAAAATAGGGAACGGGCAGACCATACACCAAGAACGGGCAAAGAACGGCACCAGCAAAAACATGAGCATCACCCACCAGAGTATCCAGACCAGCATTATGCCGAAATTATAGTTGCCGGCTGCATAACCGCCTAAGAATCCGGCCATCAGAATAACCATAAACATAGCCAGATTGAACAGCAGGGCTAGGAGCGGGAACCAACGTGACTTGAAAAGCCATCTGATGAGTTTAAACTGGGTGAGTTCAAACCTCAGATTTAGGTCAATCAGTCCGAATAATTTATCTCGGCGCATCTTGCTTCTCCTTGTCAGACAATGATTCTGATTCTGTGCCATTCTCTGTCCTCAGAATTATAAAACCAAAACTGGCCATACCTAAGAATATAACCAAGGCAACATAGAACCAAAACCGTGAATTAGGTTCGACTATCAGATAACCAACCATGTAGGGATGGAATTCACCACAGGTGACCGAACACCGATAGGTAAACCTGCCGGTTTTGTCTGCAACGAACTTAATACTGCCATCCTGCCCCGGATGAGCCGTGGTTTGAACATTGTAACCATCCACAAATAAGCCGTGCGTGACATCTTCGCTAATAAGACGGATTCGTACGGTATCTCCCTTGTTAACCGTAATGATATGAGGCGAATAAGAAAATTTTCTCGCCCGGACTTCAAATACTTTTTCACCCGCCGGCTTGGGCAGGTAATCCTGCGACCGGGCCGGCTCGGTTTGAGCGAAGGCCGCACCGGTAAAGCATACCAAAGACAACACGATTAATACAAACAATCTACTTTTCATTATTATTTAAACTAATAATATCTTTTTTTATGTCATCCGCCACCCAGGTATTCCCGAAATACATTTTTCTGATATTTGTATTTTGGTCTATCAAGAAAGTTATCAACGAATGACGATAGGACTGAACATCGCCCGGCTGTGATATCGGGGATGTTTCTTTTTCCTTGATAAACTGATAGTCAGCGGAAACTTTATCAATTGTTTCTTGTGAGCCGGTCAGGAAACTCCAGTTACGGAAATCAACTCCATAAAGTTCACCGTATTTCTTAAGCGCCCCGGGCTGGTCTCGCTCCGGATCAAAACTGATAAGAAGCAGGGCGGTTTTATCCGCATACCCCGGCCCCAATAATTCCTGCAGTTTCTTAAAATTCTTGGTGGTCATCGGACATTGTTTGGGCATATGGCAACTCACATAGATAAAACTCAAAACCACGACCTTGCCCCGGAATTGACTCAGATTTATCGGCTGCTCGTCCTGATTGATTAACTCAAAATCAGGAGCGCGCTCTATTACCGGTAGTTTTTGCCCGGTGGTTTTCTCAGGATAAAGTGCGGCTAAGAGAATACCACTAAATGCTAATCCGGCTATACCGATTATGATAAGGACTGCTTTTGGTTTTATCATTTTATGTCAATTTCCACCCATTCAGAAATGGACTTTCTGCCACCGCGGTCAGATTTGCCGCCGTTCCAAATGGCAAAGACGCAATTATGTTTCTGCCGGCCGACAAAGTCCGCATCAGATTCCTTATTGAGTCCGGACATCGCCCGCCTGAAAACCACGGACCAGCGCCCGCGCTCAAATATGCCCCGTCCCTGAACATTCTGAGCGTCTTTGAGCGTAACCGTTCCGATTCTTATGCTCACAAGGTCATTAACCGCTGAAAGCGGCGGGACTTTAGAAACCGGAAACAATTCTTGTTCTTCAAGGGGATAGTAAAAATCAACATATGCCTTAAGGTCTGATGTCTCTTTCAGCCAGTATTCTCTGTCCTGGCTGGCTTTCCACTGCCACAGATTCGCCCGGCCCATAAAGCCCATCATAATGGTTGATGTCGGCGCATTGGGGTCTAATGAAAACATTATCCCGCAAGCATCAGAAAATTTACCGACACGTACATCTCTATCCTCAGTTTCGTCAAGCCAGCTTAAATAGATGTAAATATCCTTTTTGTTATGAAATGCTTTAACCGTCGGTGACGCAATGAGATTTCCGCCCCAAGGTAACGCCATCGTTTGATAAAACATTTCTATCTTTTTAGAAGGGAGGGGTTCCCACAATTCATGGGAAACTCCTTTGGATAAGTCAATCTCCTTATCAATAAACGGCGCTTCCAGAACCATCTTGGGCGGTTCCTCAATAATAACCGGCGCTCCCCTGGAATGGCGCAATCCATAAAATACAAGAGCCAGAAACCCGCTAATCAGAATAACCGTAATTATTACAACCGTGTTTCTTTTCATCGCGCCAATACCTTCTTTTCTGATTCTACAAATTCAAGTAATTCCTCAGCCATCTCTTTATAAAAACTGTTCTGCGCCTGAGCAATAATAGTTTCTGCTATTTTCTTTGCTGGTGCATAGACATATTGTGTAAAGAATTTCTTCTGCGCATCCAGACAGATAAGAGCATTTTCCGTTGCCTGAGCGCGCTGTTCTTTGAAGATAAGATAATACATAAATTCTAATACGCCGGGAAGGGCGTCGGGCCTGTCTTTATTGGTGTCCATCCCGAATGCCCGATAAAAGCCCATAATATCCGCCAGATAGTCAGCCCTCTGGAATTCGTTTTCGGCCAGGTATTCGGTAGTATAAAGCCAGATTTCCTTGGCACGGAATAACCTGTCATACTCTGCCTGCAGTTTCTCCCTGTCCGGACGGATATCAGGGAAAATACCGAACAGGTTATCATCCGGATACAAGAACGCTACAGCCAGTGTTTTGTATTTAAGCATCCGCTCCTGTCCCGCCTGGGCGGGATTAAGTAACGCTGAACCGCTGGACATTTCTTTCTTTATCATATTCTGGTCTGATCATAATGGGTTCTTTTATCGGCACTCTGACCGCCTCTTTATTATCCTTGTCATAACCGATAGCAAACTCACCCTCAATCTTGAATGTGCTCATTATCTTGTCAGTGGAACCGAAGAGCATCAGGAGCCCGATAAGTTTTGAATCTTCCATGGCCTTCTTATAAAGTTCCACAGCCCTTTTAGCGCCCGGCCCGAATAGTTGCCTGTTAAATTCATCAGGCACATTGATTGGCGGAATATAATAGACATTCGGCTCCAGGCCGAATTGCGGATAGAGCGGCAGCGCTATCTTCTTGATATGCACCAGATAATCAACCGGATTATCCTCCCTGGGATTGTCATACCGACTCTTGAAACCGAATAACCTGATTTTGCCGATGCAGTTGACCACGCACTGGGTCTGGAATCCCTGTTCCACTGCCGGATAACAGGAAATACACTTCTCGGACTTTTTGGTATGGCTCCGGAACATTGATTTCTTATAGGGACAGGCGCGGACACATTCCTGATAACCGCGGCACCGTTCCTGGTCAATCAGGACAATCCCATCTTCTTTTCTCTTATAGATTGATTTTCTGGAACAGGCCGCCACACAGGCCGGATAGGTGCAGTGATTACAGATTCTCTGAAGATAAAACATCCAGGGCTGATGCGGAATTTTCAGATAATCACCGTGTTTGACTTGGGCGCTGACCTCGTCTTCGCCGAGATTAGGCGCAGCCCAATCATCCTCTTCGGGGATGAAGCCGGTGATTTCCTCGCCATAAGGTGCAGTTTCAAAGATGGTCTTGCCGGCATATTTATCTCCGTTCCATTTTTGGTGTCCTAATTTCTCCAGCAACCGGACATCCCAGCCCAGCGGATAAAAGCCCCAGGGCTTGGTTTCTACGTTGTTCCACCACATATATTCCTGGCCTTTACCTGAAGTCCAGGCGTTCTTGCAGGCGATACTGCAGGTCTGGCAGGCGATGCATTTATTAGTATCAAAAACCCAGGCCACCTGTTGGGCAGGTCTGGCCTCGGGGTATTTATAATCCATCTTTCTGTTTATCTGCCAGTTGAAAACTTTATTTTCCATTTACGAAACCTCCCTTAAGGAAATTCTTCATTGATTCGTTTTCATAGCCGGGCCGCAAACCCTGTTGGGCCGGGCGCCATAATTTGGTGTTATTTACTCCGCCGTCTTCTGATTTGGTGGCCTTGACAAACGATTCTTTAGGGGCGCCGGTGGCACAATGGACGTCCGGCGCAAAACCTTTGCCAATCACTTGGCCGAAATAGTCCTTCCTGGCTAACGAATCGGTCATCAATGTTGGCTTGAGCCAGGCCCGGGTGGTGGATTGATGCGAGCCGGAACGGAACATTGACTGATAGCCGGTACGCGGATTTCGGGCTAATTTATCAGGGTTATTCTCGTGACCCTCAACCGAACCGTAGGTTGCCACATACATATTAAACCATGAACGAGCCACGCCGGGCGGTATCCCTAAATAATATCTGGCGCGCAATAATAACCGATGAACCTTATAGTCCTTTTCATTCTGTTGCCAGCCCCTGAATGGCCTATCTTCCGGGTCAGCATCAACATAGACATAGTCGCCATCCTCAATTCCTAATTCCTTGGCATCCTGCGGATTGATATCAATATAACCTTCGCCGACCCAAGGGTTTCGTTTATCCTTACGATACGGGTCGCCGAACGGACCAAACCATAAAGCCATTATGTCAATATCAACCGGTGTCGTATGCGCGCCGTGCCTGTATTTGGGAGTGATATAGATTAATGTAAAACCGTCTTTCTTTCGGGGATGAACGGTCTTGGTAAGTTCGGCCGGTCTGATAACCACATTACGCACCTGACGGGTCTCCACTGAAAGGTCATCAGGTGACAGCCCGTAATTCTGAGGACCTTTCGGCCTAATCAGATTCTCGGCGCCGCAGACAATCACATTTGGTTCGTAGAATGTGGCATCCACCGGCTCGCGGTGCACCGGGATATTTTCGCCGTGTTCAATAAACTCGTCTTCATCGCGGTAGAATTCCAGCCGGCCTGATTTGGTATAATGCGGCTTTTTCTCGTGGCTCTGCTCCCAACCCATAATCTTGGGATAGGTGCGGGTCATCAAGAGCGACGGAATGCCTTCCTTGGCCTTTGATTCCACATCTTTAATATTATATCCTTTTACAGTCGTGGAGTTATCTATTATCCGCTGGAGATAAACCTCTACATTATGCTCATAAACGAATTTCCAGTAATCCTCAAATCTGGCGTCATTAGTAAGTTTTGCCAGTGCCTTGGCCACGCCGGCTAACATTTCTATATCGCCGCGTGTGTCATGCACCCGGTTAATTGGTGTCCGCGGGAAAATCTGGAAAAACGGATTGGTTACAGCCGCGGTCATATCCGGATATTTGAACTCGGCCCAGGAATCCACACCCAAGACCACATCCGCATATTCACAGGAAGCGGTCCACCACCACTCGTTAACCACCACGCAATCAATCTTGGGCAGGGTATTGACCACAAAATCATGATGCCATTTAAGATTGCCCAGCAGAGAATTGCTGTTACCGAACCAGACAAACTTGCTCGGCGTCGGAAGATGCGTCTGGCCGGTGAAGAGTTTATTACCGACCCTTAACGGCCGGTCGCCATAGTTATAATAATGCGCCGATTCCATCTTATAATATGATTTTATTCGTGTCTGCTTCTGCTGGTCTAATTCAATATCAAACGGGTCTTCGGTGATATAAAAGGGGAGTCCATTAAAATATGCGCCGCGATAGTTGCCGGCAAAACTGCCGACATTACCGCCGTGGAATCCGATATTTTTGGTCAGGGCGCAGACCAGGAATATGGCCCGGTCCTTCAGGTCATTATTGAAGAAATGGTTCGGTCCCATCCCAACCGCAACCAGAGTTTGCGACTTGTTCTTGGCTATTTCACGCGCCAGCGAAATAATCGCCTCTTTACTTGCATGACAGATTTCGCCGGCCACCTCCGGCGTGAAATGAGCGGCATGCTCTTTTATCAGGTCAAAAACCGGCCTGACCTTGACCTTTTCACCGGTTATTGTCTCTACCGTAAACTCGCCTTCCAGCGCGAAATTGCCGGCCAGCCCGGAATCATCGCGGCTCACAACCCTTATTCCCGGTTTATCCAAATCCCAGACCACAAAATCGCTCCATTCCTGGCGCAGTTTTTCGGTAATTATCTGTGCGTGCTGTTTTATGGGCGGAGGCGTCTTCTCGCCTTCTTTAAGAACCTGAGTATTCTTGAGTTCCCTGGGCTGATAATCCTTAATTATCTCGTTGGGCTTGAGAAGTTTTAATGTATCAGTCCGCGCCAGCAAGGGTAAGTCCGTCTGTCCTTTTACGAATTCTTCATCATAGAGTTTCTCCTTTATGATAACATTCGCTAAGCCCAGGGCGAATGCAGTATCGCTCCCGGGACGCACAATAATCACCTCGTCGGCCTTGTTAGAAGTTGACTGGTATTCACAGGCAACGGTAACGACCTTGGTGCCCTTGAGACGGGCTTCGGTCAGCCAGTGAGCGTCCGGCATCTTGGTGGAAATCCAGTTCATCCCCCAGCAGATGACCATCTTGGAGTTCTCGGCTGTAACCAAATCAAAATCTATGGTCTGATGCCCGCAGACCATTGTATGTCCGGGCGGCAGGTCGGTATGCCAGGAATAATTATCCCAGCCCCGGCCGCCTAGGGCATTGTCTTTGCCAACCTTACGAATATAATCATCCAGCAGCGCCATAGAATTAGCAAAGCGATAAAACCCAAAGATACGCGTGGCGCCCAACAGCGGCATACCGCCGCGGAATTTCAATACCTGTGTGCCGGCCCCTTTGGCGGTCTCTATCATCGCTTCGTCATAGCCCTGTTTTTTGAGCAATGCCTTGCCGGCGTCTCCGGAGTAAGTTGTCGCGATATTGACCTGCGCCTTAGCCACAATCTCGAAGGCCTCGTCAAAACCGACTTTTACGAAATGGTCTTTGCCGCGGTTGAGGTATTGGGCCGGGACCCGGCCGTTTTCATCTCTGGGAAAACCGGCATCAAACCAGTCCTTAAACCCTTTTCTAATCATCGGTCCTTTGACCCGACGTGGGCCATAGACCTTGCGCACCATTGCCAGTCCCTTCTGGCAGAGCCGCGGGTCCCAGCGATGCGATGCCTGATTCCCGTAAACATCCGTTGCTTTACCGTAACCGTAACTTGGTCCTATCCTGGTGAACACGCCGTTTTTAACATATGCCTTTAAGAGACAATTATGGGTATCATTGGGAGCGCAAAGAAAATGGAATGTGGAATCGTATCCGAACTGTTTACGGTATATCTTTTCCCAGTCGCGCACCGGGTAGAAATCCAGCGGGTTGTCAATTTCGGGAATGAATGTCAGGGCGGCCAGCAGGGGCTTGGTTACTATTAAACCCGTCAGGGCCGTGGCGCTCATCTGTAGGAAATTACGCCGGTTAATCTGGCTCATACAAATACTCCTGCTCCGCAAACCTTACACTGGCATTTATAAATTCCTATACCTTAAAATATCTGTTCAGCAAACCGTGTAAGGCGTGGGCATGCCGCGCCTCATCGCGGGAACTCTCGTCAAAGAAATCATGCGCCTCGTCGCAGTTGCATTCTTTGGCTTTGACGGCTGACTCGCGTTTGCCTTTATTGGCGCCCAGTTCACCCTTGAGCATCATCTCTATATTTTCTTTGGTGCTGGTTGAGATAAGTCCGTTCAGTTCGGCAAAACGCGCCGCGTGCCAGGCCTCGTCCCAGGCGAGTTTTTCCAGCGCGCCGGCCACCTCCGGATAACCCTCCCGTAACGCCTGCCGGGACATGGCCAGATATAATCCGACTTCAGCGCACTCGCCCTGAAAGTTCATCTTGACCGCATCTTCTACCACGGTTCCTTTGGTGATACCTACTTTAGGTTCAAATGCCAGTTCCATAATTAACCTCCCTTTTTATCAGTATTATCATGCAGTAGTTGTCGCAGCGTCAGTTTATCAAGGACGCCGGTAAATTTATCCTGGAGCGTCTTGAGGGGCTCTCTTAATGAGCAATCCGCGATGTAGTTGCATTTAATCCTCTTGTTTTTATGGAGGCATTTGTTGACCACAATCGGTCCCTGGACGATTTCTATTATTTCTCTTGCGCTGATTTCTGAAGCATTTCTGGCCAGTGAAAATCCGCCCCGCACCCCGCGCTGGGAAGCCAGGATTCCTTGTCTGGCCAAACGTTGGAATATTTTGTGCAGGAACAGCGGCGAAACACTGACCTCCTCTGCCGTAGCGTTAACTTCAAAAACCTTTCCTTTGGGAAATGCTGCCATATGAGTCAAACTCCTTAACGCGTAATCGGACGAGCGTCTGATAAATTCCATAATCGGACTAATTTAGTCCTATTTAGTAATATGTCAAGGAAAATAAGTATTTTAATTAAAATCATCTGCTTTGCTGGATAACGCGCTAATCTGCATCCGGCATTGGGACAGACCACATATTTTCTTTATGGCTATTTTGTTGGTTTTGATGGCGTTGTGGTATAAAAACAGCATCTTCTTTAACATCCTTATTACAACATTCAATTTTAGAAAACATTGATTTCTAAGTCAAGCAAATCAAGGATTACACATTCGCTCTGCTCAGTGCAAGCAAAATCTGTGGTCTGTCCCGCTTACAATCGTGTCCCGCTTACAATCGGCCAGTATGGAGTGCCTGCCCACCGGGCATCCTGTATCTGACCGGCCGACAGGGGTGATGAACCGGGGAAATAGAGATGAAAATACGATGGGCTACAGATTATATCCACGCCAAGTATCCGGCGTCTACATATAATACGGGTCTATATAGGGCGGGGCAGAGGTTGCTTTGCCAGTCGGTATAGGTATTCTCAATGCTTATGTTCTCCCGAGATATCTCGGACAGGTCCTGATTTACAATAGGTCCCGCTTGCCAGCGGGGCAGGCCGGCGCACAGGCAGACGTTCTCATCCTGTGCCGGGCATGGCAGACAGGCCGCTCAGGCAGGCACGTAGACAGGCCGGTAGAATGTCTGCATTCTTACTTAGGTAATCCTCTGATATTATTGGTATAGACATTAGTTGTATATTACCCTTTATTATACGGATACTTTTAGTATGGCATACTTACACTAACCTTATGATATACATTATGTTATGGTATATTATACATATAGTATTGCTATAGTATAGGCATACTTTGGGTAGGGGGTAGGGAGGGGGTGGGTAGGGGGTAGGAATTAGGTTGGTATGGTGTAGTGTAGGTATGTCTATATTGTAGTAACTCTTTTAGTATAGCATAGTTAAGGTATATCTATGCTATATTATATCTATTTCTATACTATAGCGTAAGTTATATTATGCTATAGGTTGTAATATGGTATAATATACTATTGGTATGTCTCTGGTATAGGTTCAGATAATGTATATTATACCATAATATTAAATGACTGAAACAATTGGTATGGAATCAGTATAAATAATTAAAAAATCTCTTGACAATCAGATAGTACTATGATAGGATTACTTTTACCCGGTGGGTTTAACCATCTGTAAACCTGATTTAAGAAAGGCATCCGATATCCGCTAATGCGGTGGCTACCACCGCCCGTTCAGGGCGGGATGGGGAAGGAACGGTATTGCCTGACCCCATAAGGAGCGAAGTCATTGTCCCGACAAATGCTATCGGGATAACTCGCTGTAACGGCTAAAGCCAAGAGCGAGTAAGGAGCGTAATTATGCCGACCAGAAAGATCGTCAGCCATGCGGAGTTTTTCATCCCGCTGGATTTGCAGGAGGTGCCGGCCCATATGTCCGATGAATGGGCCAACACCCAGAAGAACAAGATAGCCACCACCGAATACAAGCGGACCAAGGTTATCCCTAATGAGGCGGCCTATATCAACAAGATGGCCGGGCCTTCTTCAGAGGCGTATGCCAAGTTTGTCTCGCCGACCTTTCGTTCCCGTTCGGGCAAGAACCGCGATGCCATTGTCGCGGCCCAATTCCAGAACGTCTCCAAGGGCTACCGGAAATACCGGGCCACCCTGGACCATCTCTGCGAAATTGTGGACGGCGAGCCGGCCAAACGTTACAAGCAGAGGATAGATATTAAAAAACATATCTACAGCCGGCGGATGGCCCAGAGCGTCCTGCCTTTTACCGGCGAGAAGACCATCGGCAAATCGGTCTGCGGCATTGTGCCGCCCTGGCTGGCCGGCGATATGAAATCGTCCGGGCTGATCCGGGGCGCGGACAAATTAATCGGCGGCGGGCCGGTCAATGTCGCCAAAACCGGGCTGGAGACCGCGCTCAAGGCCGCCTTAAGCAGTCAGTTACTCAAGGCCGGCGCGATTATCGTCAACTCCAAATTTAATCCGGCTGTGATGAAACAAGAGAATGATGCGATTAATGCGGTGCTATCGGGACTGCAGGATACGGCCAGATACGCGCCCTTTGAAACCGGGGGCGCCAGCCGCTGCGACTATTTCCTTGATGAGAAAAGTTTAATGTTTCTGGATGTTCAGGTGACCGAGATTGTGATTTAACCGGTCGCTATTCGTGTCAATCAGCGTCTATTCGTTATTGTTATCGCATTGGTAATCAATTCAATTTCCGGTTTATCGTCCTTTAACATAATTGACACCACATCAAACCGGCAGGGCAGGGCATCGCCGGCTTTCTTTTTATAGAGATAATAATTGGCTAAGCGAACCAGCCGGCGTTGTTTGGCTTTGTCTATGGATTCAATGGGCTGGCCGAATGCATCAGATGAGCGGGTCTTGACCTCAATGAACGATAGCACGCCTTTCTTGAAGCCGATGAGGTCAATCTCGCCGAACTTGCACCTGAAATTGCGCTCGACAATCCGGTAACCCTGTTTCTTGAGGAATTGTTCGGCCAGCAATTCACCTTTTTGTCCGGTTTGTCTTGTAGTGAGTGAAACGAATCTGTTGGTGGTCATAAGCAAATATATTCGACAACCCAAAACTCCACTTTCTATTTTGATAACTCAGACGGCATCTTTGAGAGCCATCCTTCAGGAATAGGGACGCTTCTGGTAATCACTCGTTCCGGAGTTATCTCTATAACGGCCATCCGCTGCATCATCCGGTCTGAGCCAATCTTTTTACCAGGTTCAGGTTTGAACTCAGCGCTGATAAAACCATCGGGCGAGGTCAGGAATTCGCTGAAATACTGCATCGCTTCAATGCCTTCATCTGCTGGTAGGAGTTTTGCCTTGCCTTCGACCGTTACGGTCAGCCATTCCTGGCCGTTCCAGAGCCATTCTACATCAAAACTGACGTTCTGCTTCTTGGCGATGTTCATCACTTTCAGTCCGTTCTTCTTGGAGTGGATGTATATCTTGCCTTTGGGGAAGGAACAATTAAGCGGCACCGAATAAGGGCCGTCATCGCCTAATGTATTAATCCGTCCCGAGTGCGACGAACGTAACACAATATCCGCCAGACCAGCCGGTAATCCGACAAACTCCACTTTACCGGTGAAAGAAGTTCGTTCCGCTCCTTCGGCGCTCACCGTAGCGCCGGCTGCCGGTAACTTCATTTTTGGTGTCAGTTTACCATCCTCGGTCCGGTTCAGTTTTCCTAAATACCAGTAGGGAATACCATAATTCAGCCGCACCGTGACCAGGTCAGGGGTTATCCGAACAAATACCAGATTATTCCGGTTACTATCATAAGTGAATCCGGACTTACCAATAACTTCGTGATATTTTCTGAGGCAATCCTTATCGTCAATTATCGCGGCTTTGCCGAAGATGTGGATACTGTGCCAGCGGTTTCCGGCATAGTTATCCACCGCAAAACAGACGCGGTTATCCTTTGTGATGATATCACAAATCTTTCCTTCAGCGTCTTTCCTGAGCGGGAAATAGATGGATTTGTTTTCATAGACAAAATTAACCGGTGTGGAATAGGGGTAGTCGCCAGTGACAACCAGATGTCCGAGCAGTGAATTATGCAATATTTCCTCGGTCTGCTCTAATGAACCGCCGCTGATGTTGCGGAATTCAAAATCAGGTTCTCCGGCGGTATTTTTAGATGCCGCGGTGATATCAGGATTGGTTTCGGCGTCAACCGTTTTTGTATTACTGGCACAACTGACTAACAGTCCGAAAACGGCTATTGTCAGATAGAGCAATATCATTTTCTTCATAATAAATTTATCCTTTCACTTTATTTCGCCTGCAGGCGGAGGGTCATTTTACCCCGGCCCTCCACACGGCACTTTAACATCACTCCTTTATCAGTCGGTTTTGACGGATATTCACCGTTCATCTTCATCTCTCCGTCCAGTTCAACTTTATGAACCGTCCCGTCTTTAATGACTAAATAGATAAACCCATTGAGGGTGATTTCAGCCTTAAGCATACCATCTTCAATTGCGTTAATCTGTCCGCCTAACTTTATTTTGGCGCATTCAATATTGTTAACCTGGGCAACCTCTTCAAAGGTGCATTTTATCACGCTACTATCATGTATGTCAAATCGCATACCGACCTCAGGTGACATATGGACATATCTGATTGGCCGCCCGTCTTTTAGCGACAGCACCTGCGCCAGGACATCGGACTTGACTTCCCACTCGTCACCGACCTTGACCTTTTTATTGGGTGCGAAAAGGGCGAAGTCACCATCGTGCAGGGTTACTAACGCCTTGACATCCTCTGATAATTCGTCTTTCTGTTTACTGGCACTTGTTGACTTGGTGGCGGTTATCGGCTTTATACTTACATTACCATCCTGGTATGATATTTCAATGGTCTGCTTATTAATCGCATCCGGCCGCGTATTCTCTTTTTTCTCTTCCGGGCCGGGTTTTATCGCATCGTTATCGCTCGGATTGACCGGTTCCAGCGCTGTTAAGACCGACGACGCATATTCCCGTTTCAGTTTCAGGGTTTTCGTCTTTCCGTCCGCATCCGCACTTGCTTCCAGCACCTCGTCGTTGATAGTTCGGAGTACCTTGCTGGAGAACTTCATCAGCGGGTGTCGTCCGAAGGTTATGACTTTGACCTCACCAGCCACCGAGAGTTCATAGGTGCATTTCCGTTTCTGGCCGTTCTTTATCTTATAGGTAAGGTTGTATTCCTGGTCGCTGGAGGTTGCATCAGCAACCCCAATACCGAGGTAAAGTAATCCCCCTATTGCAACTCCAATACCACATTTCATCGCTCGACTCATAACTATCTCCTTTCGTCATATTATTGCTATTCAAACTACACACTCATAGAGAATGCGCCAGTGCCGGTCGCCTTATATAGACGCTCCGGGTTTTTCCCACAATTCCGGCCGCCCTTAAGATTTACTTTCAAGGAATTCTTTTACTTCAGGCGGCAGTTCAATTTCAATATCCTTTCCGTAATCATAAAAACTTACTTCCTGTAGTATTTGCTGATTCGGGCCTTTCATTTTCCCTTCAGATTGCCCCATAGATATTTCGCTGGTTGCTTCTAATAGGTACGAAATCTTACGCGGCAAATTCGTATCTTTATCAATCCATATCGCCAAGGTTGACTGGGTGTAACTTCGTTTGATATCCATTGTAGACAACATCATCATTTTAGGTATTGAATCCATAATGAAATCAGCTCCTTTTGCCCCGATTGTCGCAGTGACAACAAAACAATTAGAATCATCGGGTTTTGCATCCTTAATCAGGGTGAAATCGCTCAATGAATCCTTTAGCATCTCTATCTGCGCGGCCGGTGTCTGGGTCGGATTGTCGATTTGCTTGCCGTCAGCCAGGTTCAGGCAATACCTTTTTTTGCCCTGCTGATACAGGGCATTTTTCTGCGAACTGCTCATCATCTTGGTTTCAAAGGTCATATATGTCAATGTCGTATCGGAAATTACATCTGATTTATAGTGGTTCATGGTCAGCCCCTCCAGAGATGTCGGTATATTTGGAGCCCCCATGCCCCGTCCCATCATGGATGTCGTCTTTCTTTCACCCTTAAAGTGATACCCTTTTGAAGAAGATATTTTCGTAAAGGCATCAGTAACTATTTTCTTAATATCCTCCTTTTTTGGTTGGTCTTTTTCCTTTTCATTGCTTGTTCCTTCAGGCGTTGCCGATAAGCCCAAAACACCTGTTGCGACAATTATCCCGCTCAATACAGTTATTAACCAACGGTTTTTCATTCCAGTAGCTCCTTTCTTGAATTAAGAATACTATTCTGCAATCCTCAATTTCTTTAGGGCGCCTTGGGCGCGATAGCTTTCGCAAGAATCCCACCATTTAGGAGACCGTTTTCTGTTGTTACAAGAATTCAGCAATTAATACGGTTGTCCGTAAGTTGGAATTAATCTTTCTGTCCAGATCTTAGACCTATTTCTTTTTTGACTGCATCCGGAACTTCAATTTGAATATTCTGGTCGTAATCAAGGAAGGAAACTTTCATTTGCACTTGCCGGCTGGTTATCGTAGGCATTTTGGCCCCCGGGGAACTCGTTGAGCCGGCCTGGGTGGAATAGTCAATATCTACTTCAATCTGCCTGACGATTTTTTCCTGCTTGTCCAGCCACACCTTGAAAGCGGCCGTTTTATAAATTCTTGACCCCGCCGGCGGCATGAATCCCTTCAGGGTCTGCTGCTGCGAGACGATATGGTCCGCGCCGGTTTTTTCCATAACGGCTTCTATCACGAAACACTCCATACCATTGATTGTTTCCTCCGGCGCCCGCTTGTGGTTTTCCAATGTCTCAATGACCGGAGCAATCAAATCCAGCGGCGTCGGCGTTCTGGCGGTGGAATCGTTCGGGTCCACTGGTTTGCCGGTAGGTAGGTTTTTGGCATGCTTCCGGTCGCCCAGTTGATAGAGTTCGTGTTTCTGAGCCGCTCCGTTTACCCCGGCGGTTTCGCAGGTCATATAGGTCAGCGGCGCGGTTATTTCCTTAGCGGACTTATTGGGATTTTTCGTCACGCCCCGAAACGGGGTTTCCAACTTGAAGGGCTCGGCCATTACAAACCCGATCATCCTAACGCCTTTAAAGCGGTATCCCTTTGACTTCATGGTCTTGTCAAAGCCGTCGTTGAGCATTTTTTTCTGGATAATTTCATCCTTTTTGCGGGCCTCCTCATTTTTAGTTTCGGCCTTTGTTTTAACGTTATCCTTAGTCTGGGCCGGATTAGCCGGCGCGGTAGGGGTTGCAGTTAAAACGGACGGCAACATTATCCCTAATGACAATAATGCAGCCATTCCACTGCAGATTATCCGCTGCTTTCCAATCTTACCGTACTCCGTTCTTACGAATGACAATAAATTACTTCTCATCACTTAATCCTCCTTCTTGCTCTTTAAGATTTCCAAGGCGTTTTGGGCCCTGGTCCGATAGTTATCGTCGCTGTTATTTAGTATGGTTTTTATATCTGCGATGGCGTCTTTGGATACCTTATCTTTGGCGCCGAGTTCGGTCAATGCGATGGCAGCCCAACCGCGCGCCCCGGCATACTTATCATTTAATAGTTTTACCAATTCCGGGATTGATCCTGTGGCGTGCAGTTCAC
>JBBTIZ010000004.1:62761-63939 GCA_038059695.1 Planctomycetota bacterium | reverse complement strand
CGCCTTGGGCGTTTCCACGGCATCACACGGCACCAGCACCGTCATTCCCGGAATCAGACGCATCAATGCCATGTCTTCTATCCCTTGGTGTGAGGCGCCGTCCGGGCCGACTGAAATACCGCCGTGCGTGGCCACAATCTTGACATTAAGATTACCGTAAGCAATGGTGTTCCGGATTTGCTCCCAGGCACGGCCTGAGGCAAAGATAGCAAATGTGGTAGCAAAGGGAATCTTGCCTGAGACGGCCAGTCCGGCGGCCGTATTCATCATATTGGCCTCGGCAATGCCCATATTGAAGAACCGCTCCGGGAACGCCTTGGCAAAATCATCGGTCTTGGTCGAGCCGGCCAGGTCAGCCGAGAGGACCACGATGTCATTGTTGGCCTTGCCTAGTTCCACCAGGGCGTTGCCGCAGGATTCACGGGTGCATCTGAGTTCTGTCATACAAAACCTTTTGCCACGAAGGCACAAAGACACAAAGTGACTCTTGTCACCCTGAGCGTAGTAAAGGGTCTCATTAGTAATTAGATTCTTCGCCTACGGCTCAGAATAACACCTTAATGTCTTTATAGCGACTACTGTAACTCCTTCAACGCCTGTTCTGTCTCCTGGACATTGGGCGCCTTACCATGCCATCCATGCTTGTTTTCCATAAACGACACGCCCTTGCCTTTGACGGTCCGGCAGATAATCATGGTCGGTTTGCCCTTGACGGTCTCGGCCGCATCAAGCGCCGCGATGATTTCTTCTATATTATGCCCATCCACATTAATCACGTGCCAGCCGAAGGCAATCCATTTTTCAGTCAGGGGCAGAGGCGACATTATCTTTTCAATCGGCCCGTCAATCTGCAGTCCGTTGTAATCAATCAGCCCGACCAGGTTATCCAGCTTGTAATGAGCCGATGCCATAGCCGCTTCCCAGACCTGGCCTTCCTGGCATTCGCCGTCGCCTAAAAGAACATAGACCCGATAGGATTTCTTATCCAATTTGCCGGCAATGGCAATACCGTTGGAGATGGACAGTCCCTGGCCCAGCGAGCCGCTGGACATCTCCACGCCCGGGGTGCGCTTCATATCAGGATGACCCTGAAGAATACTTCTCATCTTTCTCAGCGTATCAAGTTGGCTGATGGGAAAGAATCCGGCTTCGGCCAGCACGGCATACCAAACCGGCGC
>JBBTIZ010000004.1:0-62661 GCA_038059695.1 Planctomycetota bacterium | reverse complement strand
GTTGGCTGATGGGAAAGAATCCGGCTTCGGCCAGCACGGCATACCAAACCGGCGCGGCATGGCCTTTGGACAACAGGAACCGGTCCCGCTCGGGCCACTTGGGGTCTTTGGGATTAATTCTTAGTTTGTGAAAATATAACGCCACCAGGATTTCTACGGCTGAGAGCGAGCCGCCCGGATGGCCTGAACCGGCCTTGGATATCATCCGGATAATATGCTGGCGGATGGTCTTGGCTCTGGCCTTGAGCGACTCTAATTTGTCGTTAGAAAGAGGCATATAAAATTATAAGGAACCCAGGAATCCGGGAAATTATTCCTGTTCTCTTGGTCTCCTTATAGAAATCCTGATTTTGTATTCTCCGTGGTTACAGTCCCGACAAAAACTGTCGGGATTAAGAACCAGTAAGGACTAAAGTCCTAAGTGGTTCTAAGTGGGCAGGGCCGGGATTGAACCGGCGACACGTGGATTTTCAGTCCACTGCTCTACCGCTGAGCTACCTACCCGTTTAGTTTATTTTAATCGTTGTAACTTTTGGAGCGCGCCCAGCGCGGTCTTGATGCACCTTAACTCGGCCTGCTTCTTGAGCGCCTCGCTGATTATATTATACTTAACCCGGTTAATAAAGACCGTGCAGATACTGCCGGCCCGATAGTTCTTTAAACTGGCTAAGGTCAAAAGCGTACTGGTCTCCATCTCAAAGTTAAGAATACCAATCTTGCTAAAGTACTTTGTGATGTCCGGGGTCAAAACCGGGAACCCGCCGACCGAACGGCCCTGGGCCGCATAGAACCCCGGAGCCGTGGCTGTCAACCCGGTATGATATTTGTGTTTCATCTCATCCGCGGTCTCTTCCAGAGCCCGGATAACCTGATGATGCGCCACCGCCGGATAACCTTCGGGCACGAAGAAGAGCGAGGTGTTCTCCAATCTCAACGCAGCCGAAGTAATAATCAAGTCGCCCACCGCCGTATGTTTCTGCAGGCCACCGCAGGAGCCAACCCTGAGAATGGTCAGGTCTCTAGCAATCTGAGAGAGTTCTACCATGGCGATTTCGGTATTGGCCGGTCCGATACCGGTAGCCATAACCGAAACCGGTAAACCCTTATACGAGCCAGTATAGGTAACGAACTCACGATTCTGCCTTTTGAGTTTGATGCGGTCAAAGAGTTTAGCTGTCTTTTCCGCTCTGGAATAATCTCCACAAAGCAGGACATTGGACGCAACCTCGCCTTTGCTTAAGGCGATATGATATTGCCGTGCCATAAAGTATTTATCCCTTCTCAATTAGTCCTTATTAGTTTGAGACCGTTGAAAAACCATCCAACGACGTCATTCTGAGCCCTTCTGGCACCAACGGCGGGGGTTCAGGGTGACATTATTGACACAGTCAACAATTTCAGTTTTTAGTGATACGGAGAATCCGCATTAAATACATTATAATCGGATTAGTCAACCAAAAATAAATATTTTATGAGAAATATAATTCGGTTAGACAGTTATTTTGCACTACTACATGTTGTATTCACCGTTCGCTACATCGTATTACCTTGAATCTGCAGGATTTCGCCAAGGAATGAAACAGTAAAACACGGAAAATCATCTGATCCGAATAAAATTATCCCGTTCTAATCCGAGTTTGTTGAAAAGCGGGTTAATTCTCCTGATGAACATCCGGCTGTCCGTGTGATAGCCGCTGGTGGGCTTGAGCGACGGAATGTGCGACTGGAAAAAGCGGTTGAGTTTGAGCATTGACAATTCCCGGTAATATTTTGAGAAGATAGAAGCCAGGGCAATGGCGAATTCGGATGCATCGCCATCCTTGATAAAACTGATTACGGCATCGGATGATGGCTTTGCCCTGATAATATACGACGAATTGTTGTGCCCCTGCTCCACGGAACGGATTATTTTATCGGCGAACAATCTTTGCATACAGGGCAGGTAATAATTCCGGCCGCCCTGCTTGCCGGCCCGGATGACAACCATATTTTTATGGTTATATTTATCAACGCAATGCTTAATCAGTTCGCCCGAGACCTCCCAGAGGAAATCCGCCTTGTTCCGGAGACGCCTGATGCCGCCATTAAAATCCGCCGGCTCAACGATACTGGCCTTGACTTCGCAGAATCTAATGGAATTATTCTTTAACTCTGTCCGGAGCGTCTGGGTTAACAGGTTAATTTCGTTATTATCCGCTGATAACGGAAGAGATAATTCATTGTGGTCGCAATAATCCGGTTCAATCAGACGCTTGAAGACCAGCGCGGTCTTTTCCAATTCCTTTATGCCCCTGGCCGGCTGGTAGAGCGCCTTGCTGTCGCAGACAGTCACTTTAGCGCGGGATTTATTCTCGGAGATTATATCGGATAGGATTTTCCAGAGACAGGCAACTTTAGGCAAAGGACGTTGCTGGGCCAGCATGGTATCCGGAAGTTCCAGTACCACCGCGCTGACCACCAGCGGCCCTAACTGCGGGCCGTAACCGGCTTCATCAATCCCGACAAGATGAAAGGGCATAGATTGTGATCCTTCGGTATACTCGGGACCCGACGAATAGTCGGGATAAGTCGCTGATAACGCCTATGCAGACTAACAGCGACTAATAAGAGCCAGTAACGACTTGCGGTCGTAACGACTCGGAGACAAAACTCTAATCCCTCCACTTCGTTACGGGATAAGAGCCAGTAACTCACTTCGTTCAAACTGGCTCTAAAAATATTTCCTGGACAGATAGGTAATAACCACGATGAGGTAAAATATCAGGGTGAATAAATTCAGCCCCAGTCCAATCAGAGGCAGGGTTTTCTTGCGTCCGGCCTGGAGAATCCCCTTGAAACTGCTGGCTAATCCGAAGAAAATGATTACCAGATTAAAACCGCCCAGAACGGCCAGCAAAACCTGATGAGGATATTCCAGTTGATTATCAACCCGGAAGAAAAGCCAGAGGGTGGTATTAAGCAGGAACACGCAGATGGCCAAAGACCCCAGGACCGTGGATGTGATTCCGTGTCCGCTGTGTTGGACCATTGGCTGTTTCATATATTAAAATTTAATCCGGCCCAAAAGGTTAAAACTGAAATTAAAGAACGAGCGGGTCTGGCTGTCAGATTGGGTTGCCTTGGTTATGGCCCAATCTTCGGTGCCAATCAGCCCCAATGAGAACGAGTTGGAAAACTGCCGCTGCAATCCCATAGAATAAGAAAGCAGCAAGCCGATGTCATCCGGTTCCATATCGGAATAATCCTGGACCCCGCCCATAATGCTCAGGTGGATAAACGCTTTCTTGGTTAACTGCCCGCTCAGGCCGAAGCCGGCCAGATAAGTATCCACCCGGCCTTTCTTGGTCTGTCCGTCCACTTCGTGGATGGAGTTGCGGTATTCAATGATGAGCGGCGAACTGGTGATATCGCGGATGGGCGAATCCGACGTTCCGATAAAAGGATAGGAATGATAACGTCCGAAGGTATCCTGGCGCAAATGGATTCTCAGGCGCGCGCCGACTACGTCGTTAATCTTAAGGTCGTTGTCAAAATATGTGTATTGCGGTCCGACCTCTATCATCAGTTTGCGCCACCAGGGCCGATGGCTAAAATCACGCTGGTAGCTGCCGATAAGAATATCCAATTCTATCCTGGCATCCTTGAGATTCTTTCCCATCAGGTTGGCCTTGTCCGTGAGTTCCTTGACCTGCTCCAGTTTGTTGTCTTTCAACGCCTGCATAAGTTGGGCATTGAGTGTTTGAATCTCTATCTGGACGGCCTGGACCTTGCGGTCCAGCATATAGACCTGGGAACGTAGAACCGATTCGGTGGAAGTCAGGTCCGGCGGCTCTTCCGGAATTTGCGGTATATCAGCCATATCGCTTCTTACCGGAAATATCAGGATGCCGAACAGGAACAGCAAAGCCGGGAATAATCTTTTACTTGGAGCGAGCATAATGCATCTACTCATAGCGCAATGCCTCAATCGGGTCCAGCCGCGATGCCTTCCAAGCCGGCCAGAACCCGAAGAAAATCCCCACGCCGGCCGAGAACAAGACCGCAATAATGACCGAAGCCGGCGAGACCGATACAGGCCAATTATTAATCCCGGAGATAATTTTAGCCGTAGAATATCCGAGAATTATCCCGAAGATGCCGCCGATGGACGAGAGTATAACTGACTCCACCAGGAATTGGAGCAGGATATCCCTGGCCCGGGCGCCGATGGCCATCCGGATTCCGATTTCCCTGGTCCGCTCGGTGACCGAAACCAGCATAATATTCATTATGCCGATTCCGCCCACAATTAAAGAAATAGACGCAATAATTGCCAGCAAAAGCGTCATCAATTTAGAAGTCGAGGTAATCATCTCGGTCAATTCGGTCATATCGCGGATGGTAAAATCATCATCGGCGTCGTCCATAAGATTATGCCGTTGGCGCAGGAGTTCTTTTATCTCGCTTCTGGTCTTGGGTATCATCTCGGTTGACGTGGAACTGGCCAGGATGTGGTCGACATTATTGAATGAAGAGCCCTGGAGAATCCGGCTGGCCGTGGTCCAGGGCACCAGAATCACGTCATCCTGGTCCTGGCCGAAGGCCGAGGCGCCCTTTTTTTCCAGTGTGCCGATAATCCTGAAAGGCGTGCCGCCTATCCGAATCATTTTCCCGACCACATTATCTCTTTCTTCCTCAGGGAACAGGTTGTCCACTACCACGGCTCCGAGAATGCAGTTCTTGACCGCGTTATTTATATCGGATTCAGTAAAGAACTCGCCTTGGGCCACAGACAAACTTCGGATGGTTAAATAATCCAGCCCGATGCCCTGGACGCTGGTGCGCCAGTTCTTCTCCTTATAGATAACCTGGCCGCGCGGCCCGCCCACCCGAATCATCGGGGATACCGCCAGGACCGAACTGCACTCTCTGGCAATGGCCTCGCAATCCTTGATGGTCAAGGTGGATTTGCTACCCATGCCGAGATGGATGCCGCTGCCAGAAGAGCTACCCGGGAATATCATCATTACATTATTACCCAGAGTGCTTATCTGCTGTTTAATCATGATGGTCGCGCCCTGGCCTACCGCAATTACGGCAATCACCGCGGCAATACCGATGATGATGCCGATGATGGTCAATACGGAACGGGCTTTGTTGCGCATCAACGCCCGTAATGCAATCCGTTGTGAAATAAATATATTCATATTATCAGGCCGTCTCTCATCTGGAATTTCTTCCTGGCAAATTCCGCGATATCCGGCTCGTGGGTAATCATAACAATCGTCAGCCCCTGGTCATTCAGTTTACGAACTATCTCCATTATTTCTTTGCTGGACTTGGAATCGAGATTCCCGGTCGGCTCGTCCGCCAGCAGGAATTTGGGCTGGTTGACCAGGGCCCGGGCAATAGCCACCCGCTGCTGCTGCCCGCCGGACAACTGGCTGGAATAATGCCGGGTCCGGTCGCCTAACCCCATCTGCTCCAGTATGGCCCTGGCCCGCTTATGCCTTTCTTTGCTGGTTAATGCGCTGCCGTAAAAAAGGGGCAGTTCCACGTTCTCCAGGGCCGAGGTCCGGGCCAGCAGGTTGAAATTCTGGAATACAAACCCAATTTTCTTATTGCGGATACGGGCCAGTTCGTCCCGGTTGAGCGTGGCGATATCCGTGCCTTCTATTATATACCTGCCGCTGGTCGGCTTGTCCAGGCAGCCGATGATATTCATCAAGGTGGTCTTGCCAGAGCCCGAGGCGCCCATAATGGCTATGAAATCGCCTTCATTGATAGTCAGTGAAACGCCGCGCAGGGCCGGGATATCCACCTCGCCCAGCCGGTAGGTCTTGGTAATATTATCCAGCGAGATAAAAGTTTGCATAATGGCTAAATTTAACGCCGGCCGAATCCGGACCGTTGCGGCATAAACGGATTACTGGCCGCGGCTTCTTCTTTATTTATGGTGCCGGTCACCACTTCCTGGCCTTCTTTGATATCGCCGTTTAATATCTCGGTAAACGAGCCGTCGGTTATACCTATTTTTACGCTGATGGGTTTGAGTTTTCCGTTATTTAATATCCAGATTTGTTTCCGGGCTCCCCGAATGCTTTCGGGGTTCTCTTTCGGCTTACTGTTCATTCCCGGCTGGTGCCTGAAATCAGGCGCTCGGGTCTCGTTATTTGTGCCTGCCTGTGCCGTTGGCACGGCAGACAGTCCGGCCTGTTCCTTAACGCCCTCCATCGGCTCGGGTGCCTTGTATTTATCCGCATCCTGGGGCGCAAACCGCAATGCCGCATTGGGCACCCGCAGGACATTTTCATGCCGTTCTATTTCAAACGAAAGATTAGCGGTCATTCCGGGCAATAGTTTCTCCTCCGGATTCTCCGCATAAATAATCACCGTATAGGTCACCACATTCTGTGTGGTGGTGGGCGATAATCTAATCTGTGCCACCCGGCCGCTGAATTTATGCTCCGGATAGGCATCCACCGTAAAATTAACCGTCTGGTTCAGGGAGATTTTACCGATATCGGCCTCGGCCACACTGGCCTGTATCTGGATTTTGTTAAGATTATTGGCAATCACGAATAGGGTCGGGGCCGACAGCGAAGCCGCCACGGTCTGGCCTTCGTCCACATTACGGGAGACCACGATTCCGTCAATCGGCGACTTGATGGTGGTGTAGGCCAGGTTTATCTCGGACATCTTCAGGGTGGCTTGCGACTGCTCGATGCCGGCCTTGGCCAGTTTCAACTGGGCTATCAGCGAATCGAATGACGCCACCGCCGTGTCCAGTTCGGACTGGGAGATGAGTTCCTTCTTGGCCAATTCCTGGGCCCGCTTGAATTCATTCTCGGCCTGGGTCAGGTTGGCCTCGACCCGTTCGGCCTCGGCGATACTGCGCGCCAAACTGGCCCGGTCCTGGGCCACCCGCGCCTCATACGACGCCGGGTCTATCTGGGCGATAATGTCGCCCTCCTTGACCCGGGAATTAAAGTCCACGTATAATTTTTTAACCGGCCCGGTCACCTGGGTGCCCACCTGGACCTGTTGCAGGGGCTGGACCACGCCGCTGGAGGTGACTATCTTAATCACTGTGCCCCGGTCTGCCTTGGCCGTCTTGTATGAAACCGTGCCGTTACTACCTGAGCCGCCGAGCATGAAATACAAAACCGTTGCCACGGCCAGGACCGCAATCACAATAATAATCTTTTTCATAATCTTATTTATCTCCTCCGACAATCTTCTCCAGCGCGGCCCGGGCAATCAGGTAATTAAACCGGGACTGGATGATGTTTTCCCGCGCAGTGGTCAGCGATACCTGGGCGTCGGTCAGTTCTATGGCCGAGGCCTTGCCGGTCCGGTAACGTTGTTCGATAAAGTTTAGGTTCTCCTCGGCCTGCTGGAGTATCTTTTTGTTTACCTCCAGTTTCTGGGATGCGTCCAACATCTGGGTCTTGGCCCGGGTGATATCAAGGAAGATGCGCTGTTCCATTGAACTCAAGGATGTTCGGGCCGATTTAAGATTGGCCGTGGCGGTTTTTATGGATTCCATCTTCTGCCCGCCCTTGAACAGGTCCATACTCAAGGCGGCTGAAATAGTCCGGGCCCAGTTGAGCGGAAAATCACTGCCGCTGAAATTATAAGCGCCCGACAAAGACAAAGAAGGCCAGAGCGACGCAATCGCATTATCCACCGCAGCGCCGGCTGATTTGACCCGGGATTCCTGGGCCTTTATCTCCGGGCTGTTGGCCTGGGCTCTTTGGAATAACACCTCGGTCTCGCCTGAGCCGGCCTCGGCGCCTGATACGTCAGCCCCGTCCACCAAAGATTCCTCCAGTATGTATTCCGGATTCTCCGAAAGACCCAGGGCGTTATTAAGAACCTGCCGGTTGACGAACAGGGCATTGCGGGCATTAATCAAACTCAACTGGGCATTGCCCAGATTGACCTCAGCCTTGGTGATGTCGTATTTTATCTTGGCGCCGACCTCGAAGAAGACCCGGGCCTGTTCCAGGTATTTCTCGTTCTGGCGCATGGTCTCCTCTGCCAGGCGCACGGCCGAGACCAGGCGCAATACATTATAATAGGCCTCATTGACCGAGTAGATAACACTATTCCGGGCCTGGGTCAGGTCGTATTCCGCGGCCAGGGCGTCGTAAAAATAAATCCGCACCTGGGAATCGGTCTTGTCAAAATCATAGACATACTGGCTTAAGGAAATCCCGGTGGAATAGGAACTGCTGTTGGATGCTTCGCTGGCGCTTTTTCCTGTGCCCACGCTGGCGCTGATTTGGGGGTAGTAACTGCCTTTCTTGCTGGCCAACTGGGATTGGGCCGAGGCCAGTCGCTCTCCGGACTGGACTACCACGGGATTGTATTTGAGGGCGGTTTCTACAGCCTTATTAAACGTCAGGACGGTATCCTTGGTCAGGCCGATTTCCGAGGCCTTGACCGTGCGCTGGCCGGGCGGCAGGGTCTCGGCCTTCTGGACCTGGCGCGCTTCCTTGACCGCGGAACAGCCGGCCACCAGCAGGATAATACTCAGGATACAGGCAACTCTTAACAGGAGAATTCGTGTCATACTAAAAACCTTACAATCACAGATACCCGCGGATGTCATTCCCGCGAAAGCGGGGATCCAGATGTTTAATCTGGTAACCAGCAGTTTATTAAATAGACGGACTCATCAGTCCGTAATTTTTATGGTATATAAAACACTGGGCCCCGTCAATAGTTTCGGAGATTTTTTACAATATTTATTCCGCCCGAAAATAATGACTTTTTATCTGCCGTTATTATAATATAATTTCTGCCCGAAACAATAAAAAAAGATTTTAATAAGGAGATGTATTATGGCAAAGTCAGCCAGCTGCGCGCAACACCGGCCGGACCGCAGGATTAAAGCCGCCATCAGGACTATAAAGGATTTCCCGAAAAAAGGCATTCGATTCAGGGACATAGCCCCACTCCTATCAGACCCCTCTCTCTCAAGGAGAATGGTGGAATTAATGTGTCAGGGATTTACCCAGCCCGGCTCTTCCGGCAAAACATCTGTGGACAAGGTGGTCGGGATAGAATCGAGAGGATTTATCATTGGAGCCATGGTCGCCCAAAAATTAGGGGTCGGATTTGTCATGGCCCGGAAGAAGGGAAAACTGCCCGGGAAAGTCATAGCCAAGGAATATGGGTTAGAATATGGAACGGCCTGCCTGGAGGTTCAGCAGGACTGTATAAAAAAGGGTGAAAGAATCCTGATAGTCGATGACGTTCTGGCTACCGGCGGGACAGTCAAAGCTGTCACCGACCTGATAAGGGAGCGCGGCGGCCGGGTGGTCGGGATAAGATTCCTGATAAACCTGACTTACGTGCCCAGGATGGCCGGATTTGATTTGGATTCAGACATTAAGAGCATCGTAGAATTCTAAATGGAGCAACAGTCCAGCAATGACAGAGATTCAAATATCAAAAATAATCAGGTCTAAGCGGCGCACCATCGCCTTGCAGGTCTGCCCGGACGCCACGGTGATAATCAGGGCGCCGTTTAAGGCCAGCGATACTTATATTAACGGATTTGTGGAACTCAAGCGGGGGTGGATTACCAGGAAACAAAAGTTTTTCCGGCAACAAAGCCGCTCGGTGAAAGAAAAGGAATTTGTTACCGGCGAGGAATTTATGTATCTGGGCGAAACGTATAAATTATACGTGGAGCCGGCCCAATCCACGCCCCGATGCCCTACGGGGATACGGGGCGCTCCGCTCGTGAGCATCGGAGCGCCATTACTTTTTGATAGCGCATTTCATCTGGCGCAGGATTGCCAAAGCCGGGCCGAACAAGAGTTTATTAAATGGTATAAAGAACAAGCGCGCGCCGGGATAACAGAAAGAGTAAACTTATACTCAAGCCAAACCGGATTGCGGTATAAGCAGATAAAAATCTCAAGCGCCCGGAAGAGATGGGGTTCGTGCAGCAGAGGCGGCAATTTGAATTTCAGTTGGCGGCTGATTATGGCGCCGCCGGCGGTGATTGATTATGTGGTGGCCCACGAAGTAGCGCATCTGGAGCATAAGAACCATTCCCGGAACTTCTGGAATAAGGTTATGGCCTTAAACCCTGATTATAAACAGCGCCGCAGATGGCTCAGGGAACACGGACATCTGCTTGAATTATGATTCACCGGAATCATGGAACAGCGCCAAAAGACACTAAGAGCACAAAAGAACACCGCAGTGACCTCGAGCACCCCCTGAGCGAAGCGATGGTCGGGAGAACCGAAGGCTCGCATCGGGAGGCACTGGAGCGTAGTGAACTCCGCAGAGACCCCGCCATTCGGCGGGGCAGGCCGCGACAGCGAAATCCAGAAGACGAAAGAAGGGAAATAGCGAACGCAGATTTACCGGATAATCCGTATAATCAGCGTTCGCTTCGCGGTCACAAAGAAATACTATAAGGAAACCAGGAGACCAGGACTTACTCCTGCCTTCCTGACCTCCTTATAAAATCCGTCTTATCCGCGTCCCATATGCGCCCTTCGCTCTACGCTAAACGACATACCCGACAACATACGGATTGAAGGTGATACTTATATTCCCGTACGCATCGGTAAAGGCATACTGGAACGAGCCGGCGGTGATGGGTACAATCACCTGCCCGCCATAGACCTGTCCGACATTTTTTGCCTCTACGCCAATCGCGTAACATTCGGGTTGGGTGGCATCGCGCCTGAGACGGCAGTTGAGCCAGCCCTGGGGCGGCGGAGCAATACTCTGTTGCACCAATTCAATCTGCAGGATTAAGGCCGTGGCCTCCGGCGGAACACCCGGACTCGGCGGCATGGGTATCCAATCCTGATTGCCGGTCACGATTAAACTGGTCATCTGCATCCGGGTGGGCAGGAACACTATCCGATTTCCTCCGACTCCCGGAGCCAATTTCGCCTGCGTTACACTTGCATCCAGTATCTTATCACTGGTCACTGCATTATTCGCCAGTTCGCTCGTTCCGACCGCTCCTGCCGCAATCTCTGATGAGCCGACCGCATTGGCCGCGATTTTCGCCCCGGTTACCGAGTTACTGCCTAACTTGGCGTTTGTCACAGCACCATCCACAATGTCATCAGTCCCGACCGAACGGTCTGCCACCTTGTCTCTGGTAATAGCGCCGTTGGCAATCTTCTCCGTGGTTATTGCTCCGGCCACTATCTTGCCTGAGGTTATTGACCCATCTGCAATCTTTTCATTAGTAACGCTGGCCGATTGTAACTTATCATTGGTTACTGCCTTGCTGGCTATCTTGGCTGTGGTAACCGAACCGTCCACTAATTCATCAGTGCCGACCACGCCGTCGGCAATCTTACGCTTGGTGACTACGCCGTCCTTGATGTGTTTCTCCTCAATAGCATCGCTGGCTATCTTATCGCCCGTGACCGATTGCGGGCTTAGGTGCTTTGATTTAATCTCGTTAATCCGGTCATAAAGTATTCTTGCCATAATAAATTACTCCTTTTCTTAGAGCCAGTTAGACCTATGGTCGTTACTGGCTCTTAGACCCCGCCAAAGCTTCAGCGTCGGCGGGCATTCATTATTATTAATCTTCTCCCTCTGCCCTTACCCTGCACCAGATGGTGCAGGGCAGGGTGAGGGGTGAATTTACACCGTGTAAATCTGGGTCTCCAGTTTCAGTTGCCCGTCCTCCACGAACCAGGCGCAATAGGACTTATCCGGGGTTATGGTGGCCACCCAGTTATTTGCCTTAACCGGGTCTGACAACCGCTCCAGTAAATCCTTGATTCTGCCGTTGTGTTTGGCGAGCATGGTCGGCTCGTAACCCGACTCGGTAACCAGCACGCCGGTCTGGACCAGCAGTTGAGTCAATCCGCTCCTGAGCAGTGATTTCAAGCCCGCGGCGGAGACATCATAGGGTCCGCCGGCCAAGACCTGGGAACCCTCAGGCAGTTTTTGGGTGGCGTGGGTATCGCCGGTCAGCCAGTAACCCATAATGGAAGCCACCTGCCGGCCCCTGGCCCGGCTGCCGGTGAAACGCAGGGTGCTCAGCGCTACGGCTTCATCCCAGTTAGACGCCTTGGCTTCAACCGCATCCTTGAACAGTTTAGCGAAGACGCCGTCCTTTTCCTCAAAGGCATAATCCAACCCGTCGTTGTATTTATTATACGCCTTAAGGATTTTACCGCGTTGCATCGTGTAGATGTCCGCGGCATCGCGGTCGCTCGGCCCGACCGTGGTGAAATTAACCCGGTCCTTGAACTTATCGGCTGACTGCGAGGCAATCAACTGGCCGAAAGTTCCGTCGTCCGGAACGCGGGTCTTCCGGTGCTCGTTCATCCGTTCCGCGTTGTTCTGCAGTCCTTCCACCCGTTTGGTGGACATATCCGGATGCGGCGTGAGCAGCGCCACAACCGGCACAATAATCTTCGTGTGTATCATATATTTTCCTTATCTTTATCGGCCCAGAGGGGTTATCGTGTCCTGCTGGTGCTATTCAAGGCCGGCATCTACAGGATGCCGGCACACCTGACACTAATGACAACCCCTCCGGAACCGTTGTTTTTATTAGAGCCAGTTAGACTTCAGTCGTTACTGGCTCTTATCCCGACATGCGTCAGCATGCGTTGGGACTATTTATTTATCCTCTTCTGGATTAGAGTCAGGACGATTTCAATCACCGTCCGGATAACCCGTTTCCAGAAATCAGATATTAACTTCGGCATATCTGCCTCCGTTTCTTGCCGGGCTTAATTGCCCGACACTCTATAGATATGCAAATAGCGTGCCAGAATGAGGAGATACGATGAATATTTTGATTGATTAGGCAGAATCCCTTATGAACTATGGGGTTATTTCAATATTTATTATTTACGGGCGAGGGTGGCGTTTAACGAGTGCAGGGATTTACTATGCAGAAATTGCATAGTGCTATGCAATAATTAAATAGATTAAACGATTATCTTAAATTGCTTTAGTTTACTTAGAAGTTTATTCCGAGATATCAATAGCTTTTTAGCGGTATGAGTTTTATTACCATTACACTGCCGGAGCGCCATTGTAATGTATGCCTTTTCCATTTCTTTTAACGGACTAATTGCTACCGTTGAAGATTGAACCTGCATAATATCATCAAAGATAATATCTTCCGGCTTAATAGATTCTCCATCATAATTAATTATAGCCCTTATGATTACATTCTGCAATTCCCTGATATTCCCTGGCCAGGGATGTTTTTGCAGCTTTTCTATAGTTCCGGGTTCAATTTTAACATTGCCGGTCGTTAATAAATCCTGGGCAAACTTATTCGCATAGAATCCAGCGATTGAAGGGATGTCATTCGTGCGCTCTCTTAAAGATGGTAAATTTATTATGTAAACTGCAATACGATAAAATAAGTCTTTGCGGAATTTGTTATCTCTTATTCTATCGGACAATATTTCATTCGTGGCGCATATAAGCCGCACATCAACCTTAATAATTTCGTTGCTGCCGACCGGTGTAATTTCACCCTCCTGAATGGCCCGCAGGATACCTGCTTGTACTTTAGATGGTAATTCGGCTATTTCATCAAGGAATAAAGTCCCCCCATTTACCACCTCAAATTTGCCTTTCTTATCATCAATAGCCCCTGAAAAAGAACCCTTCTTATGGCCGAATAATTCCGACTCCATTAGAGTTTCAGATAAAGTAGCGCAATTAACCGCCATAAACGGTTTGTCCGCACGTTTACTGAATAAGCGGATTGTTTTTGCAATAATTTCTTTACCCGTACCAGTTTCGCCAAGAATTAATACGGGAACATTATAATTACCCACTATGCAAGCACGGAACAATTCCTTAGTGAATTTAGGGTCTGTTCCGACCACATCACGCAATACCTCATCAATGGTGTCTTTGGTCTTGCTCTCTTTTCGTTTTAGATGGTCAACCGCTGCTATTATTGGTAATGGGATATGAATCTCACTGCGTATATTTTCCCATAAATGAAGCAACTTCCTGATTCCCCACGATTTGTCATGCTCTCTAAATAATCGTAATAAATCAGGGAGAAGAGTAACAAGGTCGTTTTGCACTTCCTCTATATCCGCTGCTGATTTGTTTTTCTTATTTATAATAGCAACGCAATTGGTTAACAATTCTGTATAGTAGCCCTTGGCAACCTTATAATACTCTTCGGCTTTCGGCTCATTCTTTATACCCCTGTAAGGGTCAGCCAAATAGTGGGCTGATGCGCCTATATAATGACGGTTAGGTTTCTTCTCTTTATTTTCTGCACTATAGAATTCTTCTAAAATCTTTATCTTTTCACCAGCGGTCTCGGTGGACTCTAATATTTTCAGGACATCACACCATTTACCAGCCCTTGCCCATCCTGGTATTTTTATATAAACCATATTATTTAATAGTCGGTTTCCGTTGTTGGATTAACCGCTCTGTTTTCCTTTTATAATATTACGTAATTCCTTACCTATCCATTCACATATCGCAGGTAATTCATCAACAAGGTCTTTTTCTTTAGTAATTAACGTTTCTTTAGTGGTAACTTTTTCGGTGGCATCGCCTTTTTTACCTTTTAGCCGGAATTCTCCATGCCCGCCGATTGCCATAGAAAACGCTTGTCCTACTATGGTCTTCTGAAGATTCAATCCATCTTGTTCTCTTGTATTCTCAAAGGCAATTTTGGTCTTACGAGAATTAGTCTTTATTATCAGGCCGTCTAATTCTTTATATTCATCTGGGGTATCCGGATTCCGTCGTAAAGTAAAACTCGCCCAGGTTATCTTATCCCAACTTTTAATTATCCTTAGAACCTCTTCTTTATTTACCAAAAACTCTAAGGCGATTTCAGAACCGGTGGTTTTTCTCCACAAATCACCAAATCGTCTTGCAAACTGTCGCCTGACAATGGTCGCCTTCTCCTCAAAGGCAATAATATCATAATTAGGAACGATAAAAAAATTAGCCCAATCAGACGCTCTATCTTCAGCCAGGCCATCATAAGAATGTTTTTGTTCGTCGTATGACTTCTTGAATCTCTCTGTAGGGGTCTTCCCGAATCGCCCATAGACAATCTCAATCCCATCACACTTGTCCTTTCCGATATCCCCTAACGCCCAGAAAAATCTCTTAACCTCGGATTTCTTTTCCTGCATCGCCAAAAGGTTTTCATAGAATTTATCTTTTTGCTTTTTGCCGAAAAGGTCAAGGAGGTTTATTTTAGCAAAAAGGAATGTCATCCTGCGGGTCTTGGGCGGTTTATATTCATCCTTCATACTACACTCCTTTTTATTTATATCACCGGCAAGTTAAATTCCGCAATGATTAGTTTTGTATAAACTACTTAGCTGATTCCTCAATAATCTTGATTTCCTTGTCCGTAAGTCCATAGAGTTTATAGACCAGTGTATCAATTTCATTGTCCGTCTGGTCTATCTGCTTTTGAACTTGCTCCTTTTCATTGCCCTTGGCGGTCTGGATGTTCTTGTTCAGGTCAATCATTATATCCACTAATGACACTATCTTGTCGTGGAGTTTCTTTTCTGCTGTCTCCTTGAAATTAATTTCTCTTATAGGGAAAATAGAAAGTTCTTTTATCTTAAACTGGGGGAATAATTTCCTTTGTAGTTTCCCGAACTTATAAAAGAACCAGAATGAAATAAGCCGTGAATTAATAACGCCAAGCAAGAATTTAATACTATATTGATTTTCAAGTTTCTTCACTATCATACTATTGAGGTCATTGATATAAACCTTATCTATATAACTACTCAAGATAGAATAAGGTGGTTGCGCAGGGATTTGCCTAATCAATAATCTTTCACCCTTAAAAAGGTCAAGCGCCCTTGGTTCTGCTAAGTGTTTTCCATAATTAATATATTCTTTACTCCAACCCAAGAAATATCTTTGGACGTCACAGCCATCAAGATATTTATAATAATTGTCATTTGTTTTCTCTGTCTTATGAAATACTCTATTTTTCTTCTCGTGTTCTGTTTGCTTTGGCTTTCCCTTCCCCGTTTGATATGCTTTTATTCCAACCCTAGCAGTCGCGATATTCTCCAGAGGAACACTTCCCTGTTCAATTTTCCTGTATAGGTCTATTTTATCATCTGCTTTTAATAGTTCGTAATTGATTATGTAGTTATTACCAGCTGTAAAATTACTACTACTTTGTTTAGAAACCAATTCAATGGTTTTATTTCTCATCTCGTAAAAAGTAATTTTACTATCACCGGTTTTACCGAATAATAGAATAGTCGTATCAACATTCGCATGTTCAAATACTTTATCGTAACTATTAACTATTTGTATCTGCCTGGCGTTAGTGATTAGGAATTTCCTGAAGTCAGATGTTGTATCAATAGTGAGCCAATTATTAGGAATAATAAAGCCAAAATGACCATTTGAGTTTAGTAGATTAAATGCCTTTTCTGTAAACATTATGTAGGTGTTTAACTGGTATTGGACTGACTTGTAGGTCTGATAAAAGTAATCTTTTTCCGCCTGTGTGAATCCTTCATCTCGTGCAAAAATATACGGCGGATTCCCGATTACCACATCGAAACCACCGCGCTTCATTATTCTCGCAAAAGATATATCCTTATCCCAATTAAATGGTTTTACTTTATGCCAGTCATTACCGAAATACTTCTTTAGTTCTAACATATCACCTGAGACCAGCGAATTACCGCATTTGATATTGGCATCAAGCATCGGCAGGATAGCGTGCGCAGAAACCAATCCATGTTCACCCTCAAGCATCTTTAGCATCAGGGAAAGTTTGGTCACCTCTACTGCTTGTTCGTCCAAGTCCACGCCGTAGATGTGTTTTAATAGAATGTCTTTTTTCTCCGCTACACTTAACGGCTTTTTCTGCTGGGACTGATAATACACAATCATCTCATCATACGCCTTGATAAGGAAACTACCTGAACCGCAAGCCGGGTCTAATATCTTTAATTCCTTAACTTTGTTATGTGGTAGTTCAGTGAGTAACTTACCGATGGTATTTTTGACGATATAGTCAACGATATATTCAGGCGTATAATAAACCCCGCCGGCCTTCCGGACATCCGGCTTCATTTCATATTTGACCTGTGAATCAGTCAAGCGGATAGTATCGCCTAAATATTGCTCGTAGATATTACCCAGGACATCCAACGGAATCGCATCAAATTGGTAAGGATTATTATAGGCATCATCAATAATTTTCTCCATTACCAGCCAATCAATGGCTAAATCCTTTTCCCACTCCTTATGACTGAATAAGTCGCTGTCAAAGTTGGTGTCATAATGTTTGAATTCCTGCTCAAGGAAAAGCATTGTCTTTGTGCCGACCGTATCTGTTCTTTCGCCGAAGATGCCATTTAGTGATTTCCGGTACGTTAATTTGCGGTCTTCACAGAAACGGATAAAAACAATCCGGTCAAGGAGTTTCTGGGTGATTTCCTTAAGCAATTTAGAATTGCTTTCTTTATCACCTGAATTGAAAAGTTTGGGATTGTTTTTATATATGTCTTTTGCCAATGATTCACGCCATTGTTTAAGGTTATTAAGGATTGATTTGTCAACCGGTAGTTTTTCTAATCCCGACTTCTTTAATAATAGTTTGTCAAGTTCGCCATTAAGCGCTGATTCCTTTGAAAGTTGCCAGAGTTCATCAAAATTGTGGTCTTCAAGGTATTGGTCCCATTTCAATTCTACTTTTCTACCTGAGCGAGGATTTTTAGGATTGATTTTAAGGGTAACATCAAAACACCAGGTCTCGGTAAAATTAGTCAGCAGGACAAAAGGCGGACCGTTCTTGTTATTACTATAACCGTATCTTAACGCCTGTTCAACGTGATTAATTAAACCGTCCGTGGGTGTCTTTGCTTCCACATATATCTTAATCCTACCGTCTATTTTCAGCCCATAATCAATTCTACCTCGTGAAACATTTTCTTCGGGGCTGACTTCATCGCGGTTGTTAACGTTCCAACCAAGTACATCCTTTAATAACGGCTGAATAAAATTGAGCTTAGTGGCTTCTTCGTTATAATCCTTAAGTTTATCTGCGTCAAATTCACTTTGATACGTGACGATTAACTTAGCAAGATTCCTTTTGGCTTGTTCTTTGGTCAGTTTTATGGATATATCGTAATAATACTCATCTCTTTTCTAAAAGCAACAAATAATCACTCTTTCTAATTACCACCCTATCCGGGTGGCGGGGATAGGGTATAGTCCCCCACCCCATAGGATATAGGGTGAGCATGGATAGGGTATAGTGGATTCCCCTATAGGGTATAGTGGGAGGGGGGATAGGGTATAGTCCTCCACCCTATGGGATATAGGGTCAGGCAGGATAGGGTATAGTGGACCCCGCCATAGGGTATAGGGGGAGGGGGGATAGGGTATGGTCTCTCCCCCAATAGGGTATCCCCCCATAGGGGATAGGGTGGCATCGCCTGGTAATCTGGGGACACGTACCAATTTAACCTGCGCGCCGGTAGGTGTTTTCCGTGCGCGCGACTACGTCGTGCTCCGTTTCACGCTTCGCTTAGTTCGGATTCGCTATCGCGCCTGCCCCGTCGTATGACGGGGGTCTCTGCGGAGTTGTCCTGCGTCCACTTCGTGTTCGCTTCGCGGCCTGCCTGTGCGTTGCACGCAGACAGGTCACTGCGGTGTTCTCGGAGTCGCTGATGGCTCACTCCGCTGTGCTTCGTGGTCTCGCAGTAGCGAGTTCGCTATTCCCGGTCTCTTCGCTGGACGCGGTCTCTGCGGAGTTCGCAGTAGCTTGAGTTCACGCTTTGCCCCGTTAGAAAGTTCTATAGATATGGTTATAACTATGACACAAGTTTATTGCTCAATTACAGGTCTTTCTAACGGGGCTTTGCTTAGAGCGCTGTCGCGCCGGCCCCCGCTGGGGGGGGCACTGCCGGTAAAGCAAACATCTTTCCGGATGCGATTTTGGCCCGCCCTATTCCTGTAAATAGATGATTAGATTCCGGTGCGCCAGGAGCAGTATGTCGCTTTTACCGTCATTGTTGATGTCTACGATTTTTATCTCACGCGGCTCGCTGGTGGGCAGGTTCCGCCAGCGGTAGTCATCCAGTTCTTCGTCTAAAAGGTCGGCTTCCGGGTCTTCAAATATCGGCCAGGTCAGTTCCTGCTTGAGTTCATTTTTATTGTTTATGGAAAGGATTTCCAGGTTGTGCCGCTTGCCTTCAATCACCGCGATGTCTTTTACGCCGTCAGAATTAACGTCCCCGGCCGCATATTTGGTGTAAATCCCTCTTTTGATGGCGGTGATGTATCCGGCTAATGATTCAAATTGCGGGTCGGTGATTCCGGCATAGAGGATGCCAAAGCGCTCCTGCCCGAATAGCAGCAGGTCTTTTATGCCGTCGTTATTAATGTCCCGGGCCAATATTTCCTTGATGTTAAAATGACCCACGTCCACGTTTTCGGCTATTTCATAGGCATTGTTGCCGGTTTTCTTCAGGATGGCCAGTTGCTTGGACTGGCTGTCATAAAGCACGATTTCAGGAATCCGGTCGCTGTCCAGGTCCAGGGTAACCGCGGTTTTGATGCTTGATTCGGTGGATTTGCCGTTATACTGGTCAATAATCTCCAGTTGGTTGCCATTCTGCCAGGCAAAGGACCGGGCGAAATTGTTGCGGCATATTAATAACGCGCTGGTTTTGCTCCGGCTAACAATCGCCTGGTCCGGCAGGTCTCCGAATGTAATGTTTTCCGGGCTGAGTTTGTTGAGCAGTCCTTTTAGCGCCTGGTTTTCGGCAGTGGCATCCAGGAATTTGCCGTCTTTCTGCTGGATGAATATTACCGGAGAATTTATTTCAAAGAAAACTATCAGGTCCGGCATATTGTCGTTGTTGACATCCCCAACCTTGATTTGCTCAACCACAATGCCCTGCTTGGAATTAAGTTCTATTTTTTGGCCGGCGCTCCAGATGTTTTTCTGGTCCAGGAACATTATGAAGATAGACCCTTTTTCCATTTTCTCGTCGTGGGCGCTGTAAATCACTTCTGTTTTATTGTCCCGGTTAACATCGGCAAGAACCAGGGCCGTCGGCGCCAGGTCAATCGGGAAAAGCGGCTTGGGGAATAATAACCTGTTTTCGGCGGTCATGGTTATGACGCCGATGGTTTTTTCCTGAGTGCTCAGGACGACCACCTCGTTTTTCCGGTCGTTATTCAAATCGCCGATGGCCACGGCCCTGGTATCAATCAATGACGGGAAGACCTGTTTTTCCTCCAGTTCGCCTGATGGCCCCTGCAGGTACAGGTTGATTTCGGCGCGGCTGCTGTCGGCCGTTACAATATCGGCGCGCTGGTCGCCGTTTAAATCGCCGATAGCCAGATTACAGGATGATGCCGTGCCGCCCTTGAATTGATAATCCCGCAACTGGCTGAATTGGAATTTCTTTTTGGGGGTGGTCTTGAATTCGGAGGACGAGAGAAACCGGAATATTTTCAGGGCATTGGTCTGGGAGTGCAGGCCGAGCAATTCATCTTTGGCGTCATTATTGATATCGGCAAAATTGCCGATATTGATGTCTTCTATTTTCTGCGTGATTTCAGGGGCAAAGGTCGCATCCGCCCGCTGGAGCCGGAAGGCGATGCTCTGCTTCTCGGAATTAACCAGGATGATGTCCTTTAATCCGTCTCCGTTAATATCGGCTATTTCAAAATCGACTATTTTCTTGGAGTTATTTTCATATTTTACCGGTTTCCGGGTGTTGCGTTCGGCGTCACAGTTGATTATGTTAAGATTCTCCTCGTTCAGGATGACAATTTCGCTGACGCCGTCGTTATTTAAATCAACCAGTTTGAGCAGGCCGCCCTTAATATCGTCTAAGGGAATCTCTTGGGGCGGTTCAAAAGCCCGGGCATCCTTTTTATGGAACAGGATGTTTAATTTATTCTGGCTATCCAGGAAAACCAAATCCGCTTTTTTGTCGCCGTCAATATCGCCGGCGCTGAGGTAGGAGAATGATTTTTCTACGGTGAACGACTCGGTCTGGAATTTCAGTTTGGATTCCGGGGCCGGACCGCCGGCCGGCGCCGCGGCTTCGCCGGACTGGTATGAAATGAAGACCTTCCGCTCTGAAAACTTAACCGTCATAAAATCCATCCGGCCGTCCGCGTCAAAATCCAGGGCCCGGAGGTTCTGCATATTGGAGCCGATTTTGATTGTTTCCGGGCCGAGAAAGCCGTATCGTTCCGATACTCTCGTGATATTGTCGTCGGCGGCCGGGGAATAATTGGTTATGAAGGCCAGCCCAAGCAGGATAAGGAAAAACAACGTGATATATTTTGCTTTCATTGAATCATCGCTCCTTTGCATCTTACTGAACTCCGGCGAAACGCCCCCGCTGTCATTGCGTCCCGATGCCCCGAAGGGATACGGGGCGCTCCGTTCGTGAGCATCGGAGCGAGGTCGCCGCCTTCCCCTCACCTATCGCACCCAGCCCTTCGGATAAGGGCTGGTTCAGCCCCTGCACGCAGGGGCTGGACTTGGTCCTCTCCCCTAAGGGGAGAGGGAAGCCCGTCCGAATGGTCATTCGGGCCGGGGTGAGAGGGACTTATAAACCCGTTTTATGGCTGCGGGTTATTCAGCCCCCATATGCGTGAAACTGCGAAACATAATTCCGTCCGGAGTCGGATAAATCTGGCCGACGGCTTTGCATCCGATAAAGTATTTTTTGAAGGTGTCCCATTTGGGCATTTGCTTCATCAGTTTGGCGAATTCGTCTTCCTTCATACCCGGCCGGGACGGTGTATGTTTATGCCCATCCCCATCATCGTCTTCGATGTCGGGCATCAGGCCGTCCTCCATTCCGGGCATCATTCCGGGCTGTGTAAACATGCCGAACATCGAGAGCATATTTTCGATGTATTTTTCCAGGTTCGTATAGGAAAGCAGGACGGTCTTTTCAGAGACCTTGTTCCGGGCCAGTAATTTGGCGAAGTCCGGGTCAGCGGCCAGCGAGCCGGCGCCTTTGCCGGACAGGGTATCGGCGATGATTTTGAGGTTAGAGGCCGGCATCGCATAGACGAACAACTCCTTGGTGAAGAAGTACCCCATCATTTCCCTGACCTCCTCGGGCATAGGCGGCTGGCCTTCCATCTGATGGTCCGGCATTTCCATAACGTAAAAAGTGAAACTGTCGTATTGCCTTTCCACGAAGGGTGATTTTCCGTGGCTGTCCTCGGAAATCAGTTTTATAATCTGGTCATGGACGTTCTTGACCGCTTCCGGCTTGGCAATAGGTATGACAAAGGCCATATTAAAGGGCGAAGCGCCCATAGCCATCGTCTGGGGCGAAGCCGGGGTTTTGCCGGCATTCATAATTATGGCTATCTCGTTGCCGAACACGGATAAAATGTCCTCTTTAATCTTCAGCCCGAGCTTTTCCTCGGTCTGGGCCATTTCGCCTTTTACGCTATTTTCGTATTCTTCGCGCGTCATTATACCGGCGATGATGTCCATAATCCCGTCGTAGAGTTTTGTGAAAGAGACGGCGCCGGCCGTATAGGCCATGGTATCCGCGGGCACGGCCTTGATGGTCTTGAATTCTGATACCGGGTCGCCGGTCAGCGCGGCCAGGATGCCTTTCCGGGCGCCGGGCATCTCAATCAGGCATTCGGAGATGAAACTGTTCCCCTCGGCGCGGTAAACGCCGGCGATGCTCTTTAATCCGCCCAGGCCGCATAAATCTATGACCTTATCAAACTTCTTGTTGAAGTCGTCCAGTTCCTCGGGCGTCCGGGAGCCGGCGCTTAACTGGCTTTTGACGAAGAACGATTTCATAATGGAAATAAAGGGCGGTATATTGGCATAAAAAGTCATGTGCCGCCCGGAGCCGGCATTTGCCGTAAGTTTCTGGTAAGCCGGTTTGGCGGACAGCGCCTTTACTTCGGCCGGCTGTTTATAGCCGTCTATGACGCGCTTGAGCGCCTTGTCGCCGAAACTGACAAAGAAGATATCGCCGATATAGCCGTAAGCCAGGTTGGTGGATTCCTGTTTGCGGTAGAAGGTGAAATAGGGCACGCCCTTGTAATTCTCCTCTTTCTTCAGGGTGCCGTTCTCGGCGGCTGATTTGGTTATTTTTTCCAGCAGGCCGTCCAGTTTTTCCCGGTTCTTGGCGGTTTCGGCCATGAGTATCAGGTGAGGCACGGGCTCAACGTCGGCCACTTCCACGTCTTCATATTTATACGACCGGGTTTCCTCGTCGTATATGGGCCGGCCATTTGCGCCCCGGACCGGTCTTTTGGTTTGTTTCTTAACGTTCTTTAATTCAATCCTATCCAGCACGAAAGCCGCCTGGCCGGTAAACACCTCGGCCAATGAGGCAATCTCATTGAAAGTGATATTGGTTTCCTTGGCTATATTCTTGGTAAATTCCTTCTGGAATAATTCTACGGCTTTTTCGGTGAATTTCTTGACTTCAGGGTCATTCCATAATTTTCCGAATGCCGATTGCTTGTAAGAATCGCTGAGCCGGGCGATGTTATCAACGGAAATATAGATATAAACATTGTCCGGGATGAACTTGTCAAAATTAACTCCCAGGGTAGAAGTAACCGGGGCAAAGGTTTCAACCGGTTTAACCTCGGGCGCGGCGGATTTTTCCGCTGGCGGCTTATCCGGCGACTTGCCGCAACTTAACGACCAGCCGGCTAAGGCGGCCAAAACAGCCAAAGAAAGTATTCCCAATAATTTCCCCGCGGGAGACATGGCTTTCAGGTTTTTCATCTGCTTATTTCCTTTCTTCTGGTTTTTCCTTATCGGGACTATTGTTTAATGTTGTTTTCTTTTTGGGCGCCGGACAATAACGATACCCGATATTAGGATTCTTCTCGTCGCAGGCAAAGGCCTCCATATTCTTGATGAACTCGATAATATAATTACTGGGCAAAGCAAATCCGATGCCTTCCTGCCAGAAAGCTTTATAGGTAACCAGGCCGATGACTTCGCCGTAGGCATTGAAAACCGGCCCGCCGCTATTGCCCGGATTAATTGCGGCCGTGGTTTGCAGATAAGGTATTCCCGAAAGGTCGCGGGAGCGCGAACTGATGATTCCTTCCGAGACGGTCCGGTGCAGCATTTCCCGGCCTAATCCGGGATTGCCGAAAGCAAATATGGCGTCGCCTTTATTGACCAGGTCAAAATTGCCCAGGCGGATTGGTTTTAACTTCAGCCCGGCCATATCTTTTTCCTTTATTTGGAGCAGGGCGATATCAAAATAGCGGTTAAAGGCCAGGATATTGACCTCTTCTATTTTCTTGCTTTCAAAGGTCTTGCCTTTGGGCTGGTAGACCGTAACGTTTAATTTTGTTTCACCTTCAATAACGTGGTGATTGGTGATAATGTGCCCTTTAGGCGAAATGATAAATCCGGAGCCCCAGCCGCTTGACGAGGAAACGGCGACCACCGAATCATTGCTCTTATCGACTATTTCGGTTGCGGTAAATGCCTGAGCGCTTCTTGAGGATGGCTGCGTAATAAACGTGACCAGGTCGGTGTATTCGGCGGCCCCTACGGGACTCCCTTCGGTCGCCGGTTTCCCGGCGGCTGGCGCGCCCGCAGTGGGAGACATCTTTGCCGCGGCTTCTATTTTGCTTATCTCCTCGCGCGGGATTTGAAGAATGGTAAACCCGATATCCAGGTAAACGGATTTATCGGTTTCCTTTATGATTTTGCCTGATATTTTCTGGTTATTTTTCAGGGTGATTTCTTCGGCGATAATCACCAGGCCCAAACAGGACAAAATTATGGCTGATAATAAGATACTCTTTTTCATAACGGCCTCATTTCGCCCCGCAGGGCAGATATCAGATGTTACTTTTCGGTTGTCGGATAATAGAGCATATTTGAAGGTAATATCAAGATTTTAAGAATACTAAATAAATGTTTGCCGCTCAGCGGATAAAGGAAACTCTTTTCCCCGCCTTTATGCAACGGGATGAATTATTCGGGTTATGGGGGAAAATCCTTACTCAAAGTCCTTATTGTTCTTGTTCTTTTCCCACCATTCTTTCCATTTCTTGACGACGGCATCTTTTTTCTTGTCGTCGGACCGGGAGAAACCTCCGGCCTGGTAGTTGGTGATTTGCTCTAATGCCTTGATGACATATTTGACGAAGGGCTCGTCCGAGGCATCGATATCGCTGCTGTCCAATAGCGCAATAAGTTGCCGGACCGACTTGGCATCTTTTAATCTGCCGATGGCCTGGACCGCCGCGGCTTTGACGTAATATCCCATCGAGTTCTTGACCGTATCCGTAATCATCCGGCGGATGGCCGGCAATGCCTGGTATGCCCGGAGGACCCCGAGGGTCTTGACGGCTTCATATCGTAAATCAATATCGGTCGAGGTGATGGCCTTCATCAGGTGCGGGACCACCGCCAGGTCGGCGCAGTTGCGTAATGCCCTGGCCGCGGCTGAGGCCACGCTGGCCGTGTGCTCGTCCATATCACTCAGGAGTTTGACCAGGGTTTCCACGGAACTGCCATCCCTGATTTCGCCCAGGATTTCGCATATCAGGTAGCGGGCGTCCGGCTTGGAATTTGCCAGCGCCTTAACCAGGAGCGCCGCGGCCGGTTTGCCGATTTCCTTGAGTTCGTCCCGGGCCTCGTTTGTCACCATCGGGTCGTCCTGTCCAAGTTTAGTTATCAGGTCTGTGATTTCCTTTTCGCTGATGCCGTCCGGAGGCAGCGGCTTTTCATCAGACGTCTCTACCTTAGGTAAAGCCGGGGGCGTTGGGGTTACCGGAGCAGGCGGAGTCGGGGTTGTCGCCTGCGGCGCCACAGGCACGGGCGCAGGCGGAGTTGGCGCCTGCGGCGCCACAGGCGGTGTTACGGGCGCAGGCGTTGGCGGAGCCGGGTTAGCCGGCTGGTTCTGGGCTATAACCACCCCGATTGAAACCACGAATAATAAAGCCAGTGACCAGATAATTACGTTCTTTTTCATAATTCAAAACCCTTTCTTACCTTACGGTACTTTTATTTAATAGTATCTCGTAGGAGTACCAACGGGATTAAACAACCCCCTTTTATTCCCCCTTTGTGGCGCCGAAGCGCCATGGTGCCCTAATGGCGCTCATTAAGGGGGACTGAGGGGGTTGTTCCGTTAAATCCGTTTATCCCGTTGTCTAATTTATTTCACGCTCTTGGCGCAACGGATCCCGAGTTCTTTAACCCGGGTATGCCATAACGAGTCGTCCATTTTATAAGCCGGCGCAGCCGTTGACGACCAGTTGCCGCCCCGAACGATAAATCCCAACTTGCCGGCCTCGGCCGTCCATTCCGAGGCATTGCCGGTCATATCATAACAGCCGTAAGGGCTCTGGTCAGGCACGAAGAATCCCACGGCGGTCAGGCCGCTGGGTCCCATGCCTCTGACATTTGCCTTAATCTCGCTTCTGTCCTTCCAGCCGCCGGGGTATATTCTGTTGTCCGCGCCTCGGGCCGCCTTTTCCCATTCGGCTGAGGTCAAGAGCCGCTTGCCGGACCAACCGGCATAGGCATAGGCATCATACCAATCTATGCCCACGACCGGCAGGTCGCCCTCGGACTTGCCGTAACTGCCGTCCTTCCAGAATTCCGGCATGTGCTTGCGTATTTCAGGGGTGGATTTCTTTTTCGGCCCTTCATCCCTGTGGCATTTGTCATGGTTACCTGATTTGACCGCATCATAGAATTCCTTGTATTCCTTATTGGTGACCTCATATATATCAATGAAGAACGACGGGACCATAATCTCTTTGTCGGTCTTGCCCTTTTCGCCCATCATAAAATTACCCTCTTCCACAAAGGCCATATTCTTGGGAATGGCCTGTTTAATCTCGGCCAGTTTGTCGGCAATGGCCTGTTCGGTGGGTTTGACCTCCCGGGCCAACTTAAAGGCCTTTTCCGCGGAGGTATATTTCTTCTGATTCATCAGTTCCTCGCCTTCGGTAAGCAGTTTCAGGAAATCACTGCTTTTCAGCCGCTCTTCGCATTTCTGGATATATTCCCGGGGCGGGGTCGGTTCTTTCTGGTATAAATCCTTAACCTTGGGAAAGAGTTCCATCAACTTCTTGTATTCCTTAACGGCCTCAGTATATTTGCCCTCATCCTCGAATTGATTGGCTCTGTCCAGAATGGCGTCATACTCATCCATCTTCTTGACGTTATTCCGGACCGCCTCTATCTCCTCGGCCACCGACACGTTACTATTAATGGCTGATGCATCGGAGAACGACTGCAGCGCGGCCTTCCAATCCCTTTTCGCCTTGGCCTCCTTGCCGGATTTCATATAGCCCTGGTAATTCTCCTCGCGCTTCTTCCGGTCCGCCTCATCCATGACTTCTTGCTTCTTCTTCTGCCACATCAGGTCCAGCTGGGTCACTCTTTCATTACTATTATCTATGGCCTTGGCTTTGACCAGAATCTGGCCGGCCTCGTCCAAACTGGCCGTGGTGCCGTGATTTATATACTGCTCTATCATCGAGCAGAGTTGGTTCAGTTTCTGGGCCGGGTCTTCGGTTGAAGTAACCGGCTGGCTGATAACAGGCATTGAGTTATCCGTTCCGGTGGTTGGCATAACCGGTAATTCAACCGTGGTGTTATTTGTAGGCGGCAAGGTAATCGTGGGCAGGTCGGGCTTATTTTCTTTAACCGGCTTGGTGACAAAATACACACCGGCCACGGTCGCGATAACCGCCGCCGCCACCCCGCCGATAATCAGGCCGGTCTTTTTACCGCCTGAGGCCTGGGGCCTGACCATCATCGTGGCGCCGATATTAGCCATGGTCTGGGTGGCGTATGGGGGCTTGGTGGCCCGGCGCAACGCCTCCAGGTCCTCGATCATCTCTGCGGGACTGCCATAACGGTGATTCGGGTCCTTCTGGATGCATTTCATGATAACGGATTCCAAATCCGCCGACATATCAGGATTAAACTGGGTGGGCGGCAGGGCCGTGTCATAGATATGATGACGCACCAAACTCACCGCGCTGTCGCTGGTGAACGGGATTCGCCCCGTGGCTAATTCATATAACACGATGCCGAGCGAATAAATATCTGAACGGATATCAGCCGGATTGCCCAAGCCCTGTTCGGGCGAGATATATTTGGGCGTGCCGATAATCGTGCCGACCATAGTCGCATCCTTGCCGGACGAAGATGAAGCCACCTTGGCCAGTCCGAAATCCATGACCTTGATTTTGGCTTCGTTGATATTCACATCCACAAAGGCAATGCTGTCGTTGGTATCCGGCTTGCGGCTGGAGGCGATAAGCGAACTGGAGAATGAAACCATTATATTAGCCGGCTTGATATCGCGGTGGACCACCTGTTCCGGGCTTTCCCAGGCGGCTTTGAGGGCCTTGGCCACGGCCATACCGATGTAGATAATATCATCGGTGGAGAATTTACGGCCCCGGTCCAGGAATTTCTGGAGCGGCAGGCCCTGGACGAATTCCATGGCGAAGTAGTAGGCGCCCTCATGCACTCCGGCGCCGTAAACCTGGATGATATTCTCGTCAAGCAATTTGGCGATGCACTTGGCCTCGCGCATAAACCGGCGCACGAATTCCTCGTCCTGGGACAATTCCTTCTTGAGAATCTTGACGGCCACCGGGCGTTCCAGGGAGACCTGGCGTCCTTGATAAACCTCGCCCCAGGCGCCTTTACCCAGGAGGTGGTCTTTGAATATCTCAAAATCCCCTATCTTCTCGACTTGCCCCTCGGCGGTTTGCTGTACTTGTGGTTCATCGCTCATAAATATCTTTGCCTCTTATCCCTTACGCAATCAAATTGACATTACATTGTCAATAAAAAATTCAGGAATATATTATGCGATTGTTGAATACTCTTTCACCCGTGTCATTCCCGCTCAGGCGGGAATCCATACGAGTTCAGAGAATCCTGGATTCCTGCTGGAGTTTATCCCGCTGGATTCCTGCTCCCCGCCTTCGCGGGGACAAGTTTACCCCTGCGGAAGCAGGGGCAGGAATGACCATATGGAGGAATTTTATTAGGCGCGCTCGGTGAATGGGTTACTTTGTTATACCACAGGGGTAAGGCCTACAGGTATTTTTCCGTTCGGCCGATGCATCTGGCGCAGGCGGTGTATCTTTCCTGCTGGGCCTGCTCCAGGGTGTCAATAATAAACCCGACCGAATGACCGGATTTGATGAATTCGTTGACCTGGCAGCCGTCCTGGTTCATATCCATATTCTTTAAGTCATGGACCTCTTTTTTGTCCCGGTTGCCCAGGAATCTCTTGCCGTCCCGGCTTGATGTCAGATATGCCATATTATCTTCCTCTAGTTACAGGTATTTAACAAAAGCCACCCGATTGCCCGGCGGCGTAAAGGTGACTTCATTGGCGCATTTGCGGATGAGGGCCAGGCCCAACCCGCCCGGCGAGCCGTATTTAATTGTCTTGGAGATAAGTTTAGGCGCCTGGAATTCCTCAAGCGGAATGTTCAGATGTTTAAGATAATCAAAGCCATCGCCCTGGTCCATTACCATAAAGGTTATCTTGCCCGGCTCGGAGAGATACTCCACCTCTATAAATTTATCAGGAGAGAATTTGTTACCGTGAATCACGGCGTTGTCTATGGCCTCGCCCACGGCCAGTAGGAACCGGTCCCGGTTGGGCTCGTCCATATTGACCGCGTCGAGTATCCGGCTGAACATCTGGAATACGGCCCGGGTCATCCCGGCTGAGGTGGAGAATTTCAACTCTAATCTATTCATATACGTGATAATAGAAAAAAGGGGGAAGATTTGACTCCACTCTGATGCAATCTCTTAGTAGCAAACCCCAGGAGCCGGATTCTCCCCCTTTTTGTTTTACCAATTAAGGGTTATCTGACCTGCTTTGTAGTATAGCGGATATCAGCCGAATGTCAAGGTAGAAAAAATGGGGTAGAAATGGGTATATGCTATACCCACTTTACAGGGTCTGGAGGTGGGTTTTCAGGTTGACCTGCTTGTTCTGGATTTTCAGCTTGCGCCGGATATTCTTGCGCATGGTCTCTATTGTCTCCAGGGAAAGCCGTAAACTCCGGGCAATGGCCTTGTTCTTGAGCCCGTTTCGTATCATATCGCAGACCTCGATTTCACGGGTTGATAGCGAGTGCTGTTTTGATGATATCTTTTTGCCGAAGGCCGATGCGATGTTTTTGATAGCGCTCTCAATAACCCCGAGCTGGTCTTTCAGGTCATTTTCAGCCCGGCTCTTCATTCGCTTTATCTTAGGCATAACCAGCTTATCTAAGGTCTGGTGCATCCGGTTCTCCAGTTCCTTCTTCTCCACGGCTACCTGGTTCAACAACTCCCTTAAAGCCGTGTTTTTCTGCTCCAGAGACACGGACTGGGCCCGGATTTGCTCCCGGGACCGGACCTGCTCGGTGATGTCGGTTATTATTCCCAGGACAGCCCTTTCCCCTTTAATATCAATTAATTTAGTGGTGTCTATACCGACTATTTCTCTTCCATCTTTGGTCAAGAGTTTATATTCATAGGGCGGTACCTCCTTGCCCTTTAAATGCTTCTTGAAATTATCCTTAATCAACTTTCTTGAATCAGGAGCTATTATATCCATGAAGTCGAATTTCTCGGAGTAAAACTCTTTTCTTGAGTAGCCCATTATCTCCTCGCATTTCTTATTGGCATAAATAACGCGTCCTTTTTGGTTGATAAAAATCATGTTGGGCGACTGCTCGGCCAGCCCCCTGAATTTCTCCTCGCTCTCTTGCAGCGCTTCTTCGGCCTGCCTGCGCTCGGTGATGTCGCGAAAACTCCAGACCCGCCCCACAACGGCATCGCCGAGGCGCTGGGGCTGGGAATAACGTTCAAATATCCGCCCGTCCTTGAATGCCAGATCATCCAAGGAATTCGCCTCGGGGGTCTGGTAGAGAGTACGAACCTTGGCCAGAAATTTATCAGGATACTGGAGCTGGTCCAGGACAAACTGGAGCAGTTGCTGGTCATCCCGCGTCGCGGCGACGGAATCCGGAATCCGCCACAGTTCCAGAAACTTGCGGTTGAAACTGACCACCTTGCCGCTGTGGCCCACCACCAGAATGCCGTCTGCCGTGGACTCCAACGTTGCGGTCAAAAGTGAGTGGGAACTCCTCAACTCCTCCTCGGCTTGCTTACGCTCTTTGAATAACCGTGCATTACGAATAGCGAAGCCCACCTGCGTGGCGACGGCCTTAATCAAGGCGATTTTCTCTTCCACTAAAACATCCGGCGGCCGGGTTAGGATATTCATCACGGCGACTATTTTATCCTCGGCATAAACCGGCACGCCGATAAAACTGTTAAATCCTTCGGCCCTGATTATAGATCGGGCAATCCTCGGGTCATGCGAGGAGTTTTCTGCGATATAAATTGGTTCGCCGGTCTGGGCGATACGGCCGCTCAAACCCTCGCCGGGCTTAATAACCTGGTCTCTATAGACCTGAAAAAATTCCTCGGACAAGCCGTGTGAAGCGCCCCATTCCAGGCAGCCCGTCTCCTTGTCCTTAAGAAATACCATGCCGACCGATGCGCCAGTAACCTCAAGAGTGCCGGTCAGGATGTGGCTTAATACTTCACTGATATCCAGGGTTGAGTTGACTGTGACCCCGATTTTCGCCACGGCTTCCATCTGATTTCTAAAGAAGAGTATCGCTTCTTCAGCCCGCTTGCGCTCGGTTATATCCGTCAGGATATGAATCACCTTTTCCAGACCCCCCTGGTCATCCAGGACCGGCGTGGCCGAGAGATGGAAGGTCTTGCCGCTTAATTCTATCTCTGTCTCCATCAACCTGAACTCGTTATCTTTAAACATCTTGTATAACAGGCACATCTCCGGCGGTTTGTCGGCATTATGTAAAACCTGATAGCACTTCTTGCCCTTGAGTTGGCTTAAAGGCAGGCCGATGGCCGCCTCAAAGGCCTGGTTGGCCCAGATAAAATTATATTCCGGCGAGACGATATATATCTGGTATTTGAGCGTATTAAGCATAATTACTTTCCAGTCATTGTAATCAGCCAACTTATCGCAGGGACTCTCAAGATGCTTACTCATATGATGTAAACCCGTCCGCATAAAAGGTCAATGGTTTTGTCCGTACCTTACGGTATTCTATAAAATAAAATCCAGTAGGGAAAACTCCAACGCTTTTATTATGATACATATTATCCCGGAAATTTCAAGGATAATCTGAAAAAATAGCGGCTCTGTTGAAACCCTATATTTTTCTCATCCTTTATCGCCGGAGGCAACCCTGATGCCTCACTTCAGACCTGCCGGACTACTTCCAATAAACCCAATTCACCAGATTTTAATTGACTTTAGGCCCGATGCAGTTTTTAATGGCTCTCAAACATTCTATATAATAGGGCTTTTATTATGAAATACTGTCTATTAACGCTTCTTCTGATTGTTCTCTTCTGTGCGCCGGCCTCTGCCCACGATTTAACGGACCGCGAGGTGGAATCAATCAATACCTCTATGGAATTAGGCATCTGGCAGAATATGATTTACGTGGATTACTGGATTGCCGTGGGCGACCTGGAGATGCCTAATTTCCGCCCACTGATTGATGCCGATAACAACGGCCAGATTTCAGATGACGAAAGCGAACTCTTCCTGGATAAACTCCGAAAAGATATCATCTCCAACGGATTAAGAATAGTCATCGACGACCGAATGGATTTATCTTTTGCTTTATACAGTTCCCGGCTGATAACTACCGATACCAAGAATGCGCCGGTGCCTATCAAGATAAATTTCGAGTTCCTGCTCGACCTGGAGCGTTTAGGCCAATACGATTCGCTCAAGTTCCAGGTCGGCCGAAAACATACACTGGATTTCTGGATGACCAATACCCTGACCAAATCGGTCATTCTCAAGGCATTCTTCGCGCAGGGCGAGGGAATAAATATTCCTTATACCCCGGACCAGCGCGCCCAATCGCTTATGTTTAAATACGGCTTCTGGTTAAAGCCCAAGGAATATAATAGTATCCGGTTAAATTACGAGGATTTCGGCACTGGTAACCCAAGGTTTGACCGCCCGGCCACCCTGTCCGGCTCAAATCCCGGAAAAGATAAAATGCTGGGGTTTCTCAATAGCGAATCATTGTCATTATGGATAATCCTGGCTGCTTTGGGCTTTGCTTTTATCTACGGGGCCGTTCACGCTTTAGCGCCCGGGCACGGCAAGACCCTGGTGGCCGCCTATCTTATCGGCTCGCGCGGCACAGTAGCCCAGGCCATCCTGCTCGGATTGATAGTCACCGCCACCCACCTGTCCACCGTGATTATTGCCGGAGTCCTAGCCCTATTCGCCTCGCACTATGTCAACCAGACCGCGTTTTCGGTCTATCTGGGCCTGGCTTCCGGACTGATTATCGTTGTGCTGGGCGTGTGGCTGTTTTCCAGACGGTTAACCAATCCTCTTGGCGACCACGGTCACACTCATCACTTAAGTGAAGCGCACAGCCATCACGACGACGAGGGATTAAAACACAGCCATAGCCATCATCCCAACGATGAGGGCCATCATAGCCATACTCATTCAGATGAAACATCCGCTATGGAAAAGGTCTCGCTCAAACAGATATTGGCCTTAGGCATCAGCGGCGGAATGGTGCCCTGTCCGACCGCCATAGTAATCCTGCTGATGGCCATTACCCTCAAAAAGACGCTCTGGGGTTTATTATTAATACTGGCTTTTTCGCTGGGCCTGGCCGGCGTCCTGATTGTCATCGGCATCCTGATGGTGACCGGGGTTTCGTTCCTTAACTCATCTAAACGCATTGACCTTAATAAGGTCATCCGGGTTCTCTCCATCCTCAGCCCGGCCTTGATTACCCTTATCGGCCTGGCTATTATCATTATGGACCTAATTAACAGTGGGGTGATTATCCTGAACCCGGCCGCGCTACCATAAAATGCAAGAATTGAATTTAACCACTGGCGCCGAAGCGCCATGGCGCCCTTATGGCGCCAAAAGCGCACAAAGAATACTGATAATACTTTTCTTGGCGCTCCTCTGTATCTTTACGTTGAACATACCGAACGTTAATAGTTATGATTTGGATGTTCTAGCCAAAGATTTGCATTCCCCGGATGAATCCAGGGCGCTTATAGCGCTCAACGAATTAATAGAATACCAAGCCCATATACAATCATTGGATAGCATCAAACTGTTGTTTTCTCTCTCGTCATCGCCTTCAGATAAAATTCGCTCAGCCATAGAAAAATCCATCCCCCGGCTCAAGCTGACCGACGAGATTCTCGAGTGGCTGAGAACCGACGCGGCCAAATCGCCCAATAAGGACATCCGGATGCTGACCCTGCGCATCGTTGCTGTTCACTCGCCCTTGGACATGATGCCTGGTTTCTCCGGATTTGTTTATGACCCGGATGAAAAAATCCGGCTGGAGAATATTAAATCCCTCAAGGAACATGCTCCGCATGACCGTGAGCACCCGCTGGAGCGGAACGAGACGTCAACCCCGGAAATGATTCATCTGTTAGCAGTTGCCTTAACCGACGGTTATTACCAGGTCCGGAAAACGGCTCTTGAAACCCTGGGAAAATACAATGACACTCCCCAAGCCATAGAGATAATCGTTAAAAGATATCCGGCCGAAACCTCAATGACCCTGCAGTTTGAGATGGAGGAAACGATTGTCTCGCTTATTGACCAATCCGGCAAGGGCGATATCCTGCTGGACTATCTGGAATCAGATTCACCGCCCATCCGCGCCCTCATCTGCCGCATCATCGGAAAATCAACAGGCATAAATAAAAAGGAAACATACATCAAGGCGCTAACCGCATTGCCGGCTGACAGCCCGGCTGATGTCATTGCCTCAAAAGATTGGGCTCTAAAACAACTCAAAGACCGGAGGCCTGGACCGGTCAAGGTTGCTATCAAGCCAGCGGGCCGGATGCCTATCACATCTCTGATAAACCGATTTGAGCCGGGCCGGGCAGAGATGCTTCTGAAATATAACGGCGATGACCGGACCGAAAATGCAGTCCGACTCGGTTTGGAGTGGCTTTACCGAAATCAGGAATCGGACGGCTCCTGGAACTGCGCCAAACATAATCCCTGGAGTAATAAATCACCAATCCCGTCATTCACCAATGACGATGAACTGGTTGACCCCAGCGTCACAGGCCTGTCCCTCCTATGCTTCCTGGGCGACGGCTCAACCCATCAATCCGGACTGTATCAGGATGTAGTCCGCAAGGGACTGGAATTCATCAAATCCGCCCAGGATAAAACCGGCTGCGTCAATATCCCCAAAGGACATATCCACAACCAACGTTGCCTGCCGCACGGAGATGACCACGGCCAATTGGTCCGCCGTTACAACCACAACATCTCCACCCTGTTCCTGGTGGAACTCTACGCCATGACCAACGACACCCAGATAAAAGATATGGCCCAGCGGGCCCTGGAACATTCCAAAAATACGCCTGAGCCGGGATTCCCCTGGTCTTTCTATTTAGAACCGACCGATATGGGACCGAGCATCTTCTACATCCTGGCATTAAGAATCGCCCAGGAAACCGACCTGCTGGTCTCAGCCAAGGAAATAGCCCAAACCAAGGTCTATCTGGACCGGCTGACCGACAAGCCATCCGGCCGGATTGTCCACATCTGCGCCATTCCGATATGCTTCGGCGGCATGGATTCCACTGCCTCAGGCCTGTTCGGGCATATATTAATAAAGAGCGACCCGGCCATCATCGCCAAAGGCGCAAACTGGCTCAGGCAATTCCCGCCCCAATGGGAGCCGTTCTATCAATACAACGACTACTATCCCAATCTCCTATTCCTGGAAAACAACATCATGAACGAATGGCACTGGTATTACCAGACATTGGCATTCAGGCAACTGGGCGGTGACTACTGGACCGAATGGAACAACAAACACAAAGAGGTCCTGCTCAAACACCAGCGTCAAGGCGGGTTATGGGACGGCTCCTGGGACCCGGAAGGCCCCTGGGCCACCATCGGCGGCCGGGTCTACTCCACGGCTTTTTCCATCCTGTCACTTCAGGCGTATTATAGTTACGAATTTACTAAGTAGCCACACAGAGGGATAAACCACAGATTACACGAATTAGTGCAGTTAAATCGGGGCGATGGCGCTTGGAGCGCCACGACCTTGGCGCTTTGGCGCCACGCGCTAAGCCAGTTATAATAATATATCGGGGCGAGTGGATTTGAACCACCGACCTCTTGGTCCCGAACCAAGCGCGCTAAGCCAGACTGCGCTACGCCCCGATTTTATCTGGTATTAAGAAATCGCTTAACACCTCTTTTCTTTATTTTGTTTTCCAATTTAACTGCCTCAGCCCTTGTATTAACTGCAAAAGATTTAACCATCTCCCAGGGCACTCCGGCCTTAGTAAATTTATCTTCGCCAGAATTATGTTCCCCTAAACGGTTACTAAGGTTTTGGGTGCTGCCCGTATAATATTTATTCAGTTTCTTACTATATAATATATAGGTATAGTATTGCATTAGCCACCGGCCTTGGCGCCCCGGCGCCACGCTTTAACCAGATGGCGCTATTCGCGCCATGGCGTCTTTAGCGCCACTGCGCTACGCCCCGAATTATTATTTGCGTAAGGATAATATCTTTTAATCAAGCCGTCAAGAAAAAAGGCAACCTCCGGATTCTCACGAAAGCATCTCCTTGCTTTCTCGTGTCCATCTCGTGCTATCTCGCGGTTTATCCTTTTCCGTGTTTTCTTTCTTTAGTGCTTTCGCGGTTACATCTTCTCAGTGTCTCAGTGCCTCCTGCGGTTAATCCTTCCCTGTATCTTACATCTCCCCCGCAGAGAATACGATAATTTTCCTTGACACCGATAGTACAAACAGGTAATAAATATCGCAAGATTCAGGTTCTGGCGAGAACAGTTTCCGTTTGTTAGACGCTCTAAACAGGAGGACACCTAACTATGACCACCAAACATTCACATAAGCCGGCGGAGCGACAGCGAAGTCCCGCTCCAAACGGGGCGGAGTCGCAACCCCGCCAAGAGCGGGATAAACTCCGTCCCGCTCATTGCGGGGACGACAAGGTCCCGCAAGGCGGGATGAAGTTCACCGAACTCTTCATCTCCTCCAGCAAACTAATCTCGGTCTATACCGAAAAGGCCTGGCAACCGCCCACCGATATCTACGAGACCGATAAGGAAATCGTCATCCGCACTGAGATTGCCGGCATGAAGCCGGAAGAAATACTTATCTCCTTTGACGCCAACCGCCTGCTCATCTCCGGATGCCGGGACGAGCGCGACATCCGCACCAAACGCAATTTTAGGCAGATGGAAATAAATTACGGCAAGTTTGAAAAGAACATTGAGGTCTATTGCGCCGTTGAACCGGAACAATCAACGGCTTCCTACAAGGACGGATTCCTGGAAATAGTCATCCCCAAGTCCACGAAATCAGCCGGCCATCAGCCGGCCTCGGTCTCTGGCGGGCACGTAACTACCATCAGGCATATTGAAATTATCTCCAGTGGCCATATCACAGGAGGGCCCACAGATGAGTAACAACAATATCCTGATTCCGAACGGAATAGCGCCCCCGCCGGGCGGGACCACGGCCCTGTCCAATAAGGTCACTATGGAACTGCCCATTATGACTATCCGGGACCTGATTGTCTATCCGGGCACGGTCCTGCCTTTGATTATCTCCCAGAAAGAAGGCACCCAGTTGATTGACGACGTGGTGGCCACCACCAAGACATTCGGTTTCATCGCCATCAAGCCCTCATCCCTGCTTGACCAGCAAGTATCCGCCATCGCCGAACAAGGCGAATTGAATGACCTTTCCGATGAAGAAGGCATTACCGGGCCGGCCCAGGCACCCGACCCACAGGGTCGCCCGGTGGGCGAACCGCTTACGCCATTTGAACCGCCGGTTGTGCCGATTGAAACAGACGTCAAGCCGACCGATTTATACGAATACGGCTGCCGGGTTGAGGTAGCCAAGATGTTCAAGTATCCGGACGGCACCACCCGGCTCCTGGTCCAGGGCATCGAGCGCATCAAACTGGAAGGCATTGTAGAACGCAAGCCCTATCTCAAGGCCCGGGTACTGATAGCCAAGGAGAACGTGGAGCGGGACGCCGAGACCGAGGCCCTGTCCCGCACGGCCATAAATCTCTTTATGGAAATCGTCAAGGGCATCCCCTACCTGCCGCTCGAGGAACTCAAACTGGCCGCCATGAATATCTCATCGCCCCTAACTATGTGCTACTTCATCGCCTCCAATATTAATTTCCCGATGGAGGAAAAGCAGAAGGTCCTGGAACTGGACAGCATCAAGGATAAACTGGAACGGCTCATCCGCCTGCTCAACCGCGAAGCCGAGGTCATGCGCATGGGTAACCGCATCCAGACCGAAGTCAAGGACGAAATCACCAAGGCCCAGCGCGAGATAATCCTGCGCGAGCAGATGCGCATCATCCAGCGCGAACTGGGCGAAGGCGATGGCAAGAACACCGAAATCCCCAAGTTAAAAGAGCAACTGGCCAAGGCCAAACTGCCGCCTGAAGCCCAGAAGATTGCCGATGAGGAACTCAACCGCCTCAGCCGGATTCACCCATCGTCCGCCGAATATACCGTGGCCCGGACCTACCTGGACTGGCTGATTAACCTGCCCTGGGCCGTGACTACCGAGGACAATCTTGATATCAGCCGGGCTGAAAAAATCCTGGACGAAGACCATTACGGACTGGAAAAAGTAAAAGAGCGAATCATAGAATATCTGGCCGTCCGGAAACTGAAAAAGGATATGAAAGGCCCCATCCTGTGCTTTGTCGGACCGCCCGGCGTGGGCAAGACATCATTAGGCAAATCCATTGCCCGGGCCTTGGGCCGGAAATTCATCCGGTTCTCCCTGGGCGGCGTCCGGGACGAGGCCGAAATCCGCGGCCACCGCCGGACCTATATCGGGGCCCTGCCCGGCCGGATTATCCAGTGGATTCGCAAATCCGGCTCCAAGAACCCGGTCTTTATGCTGGACGAAGTGGATAAAATCGGTATGGATTTCCGGGGCGACCCGGCCTCGGCCCTGCTCGAGGTCCTGGACCCGGAACAGAACAACTCATTCTCAGACCACTATCTGGAGGTGGACTTTGACCTGTCGTCCGTCATGTTCATCACCACCGCCAATATCCTGGATACCATTCCCTCGGCCCTGCGCGACCGGATGGAGGTCATGGAACTGGCCGGCTATATTGCCGAAGAAAAGGTTAAAATCGCCCAGGAGCACCTGGTGCCCAAGCAATTGGCCGAACACGGCCTGGAGGCCGCTGACATTGACTTTAAGCCGGACCTGCTCTTTGAGATTATCACTAATTACACCCGCGAAGCCGGGGTCAGAAACCTGGAGCGCGAAATCGCCACGGTCTGCCGCAAGGTGGCTAAAAACAAGGCGTCTCTGATGGGCCAGGTCTCGACTCAAAAACCCCTGACCAAACCCACGGCTGCTAATATAGAAGATTTCCTGGGGCCGGTGAAATTCTTCGCCGAGATAGCCGGCCGCAAACCCGATATCGGCGTGGCGACCGGAATGGCCTGGACCCCGATTGGCGGCGAGATTATCTTTGTGGAAGCCACCAAGATGAGAGGAAACAACGGTTTGATTCTGACCGGTCATTTGGGCGACGTGATGAAGGAATCAGCCCGGGCCGCCCTGAGTTATATCCGGAGCCACTCCAAACAACTCAAGATTCCGGACAGCGCTTTTAACGGTTACGACATCCATATCCACGTCCCGGCCGGGGCCACACCCAAGGACGGGCCGTCCGCCGGCGTGCCGCTGGGCGTGGCTCTGATTTCGCTCTTTATGAACAAACCCATCCGCAATGACGTCTCAATGACCGGAGAAATCACATTGAGGGGCAAGATTCTGCCGGTTGGGGGAATCAAGGAAAAGGTGATTGGCGCGCGCCGGGCCGGCATCAAGACCATCATCCTGCCCCGGGAAAACGAAAAAGACCTCAAAGAAATCCCGAAGCATATTCTGGACGGGCTGAATTTCAAGTTAATAGACAACCTGGAAGACGCCCTCAAGATTGCGCTGATAAAATAAGGTCCGGGCAGCCAATGATTATCTAAACTAAATACAAATATTCTTGCGTTTAGTAGCGCTATTTGCCAAAGCCATAGCTGAAATGGTAAAGTGATACCCGGAATTATGCGCTTCAATTTTACTGCGGACGGATACTCGTTAATGCCTCAAGAAATTCCCCGGCTGATTGATAACGGTCAGGAAGTTTTACTATAGATTAATACTTCCTGAACACATCGCCCTTTTTACAAAGTTACTGGTCCTGTTGCTGGTGCTGTTTCACCTTGTGACCCCGGCGGTGCGAGTATCTTTTCTAATGTTAAACTCCTTCTTATCTTTCGGGGAGCAGACTTCTCGATTGGCATCTTGAAAATAGCCTCCAGGAGTTTCTCTTCTGGTGGCTGGGCATAAGATTTTAGCGCTGCAAAAAAGTCCCGGGCTGATTGAAATCGTTTGTCCGGTTCAGAATCAGTGGCTTTAAGAATAATATCCCAGAGTCCCGGCCGAACTCCCTTCGGCGGTTCCTTCTGCGCAGAAAAAGGCGGGTATTTACCCGATACCATCTGACGAAGGATAATCCCAACCGAATACAGGTCAGCCCGATGGTTGCGTTTGCCATGCAGCTCAGGGCTGGCATCAGGTTGCATCTCGGGCGCCCAATAACCAGGCGTCCCCACCGCGGATAAACTGGTTACCCACTTTTGTGACTTCACCAATCCATAATCGCCGACCTTTAATATCCCGTCCTTGCAGAAGAAAATATTATCCGGCTTAATATCGCGATGCACCAAATAATTCTGATGGAGGTAATCCAATCCTTCCAGAATCTGCCTGATAAGTTCCAAGCATCTCTTCTCCGGCAACGGTTCTTTTAGGTAATAAGACAAACTTTTGGCCTCGCAATATTCCATTTGATAATGAATCCATTCTGAACCTCTGGGATGAATGACATCGTAAACATGCGTCAAATGCGGGTGGTCAAGTTTCGTAAAAAAGCGAGTCAGTTTCAACTCTTCATTCAGATTGTCAATCTGGCTGGTATGGATGGACTTAAAGACAAACGTCTTCTGGTTATGGCGGTGGTGCGCCCTCCAGCAATAAACCAATTTAGGCCGTTTATTGGGCGCATCGTAAATAATATCGGTCTCATCCGGTTCAAAATAATCATCCGTCAGTGATTTCCACGGTTCATTTGCCATATTATTTCCCTTTAATTTCTTTCTTCAATAATTTTAGTATGTCGTTCTTTATTTTCAGGTCTTTGTCAAGATACTTATTGCTCTGGCTTATACGGTCAAAGAGTTCAGGGATAATCTCCTTTTTAACCCGGCCGTATATCTGTCTGGCGTTGGCTTCGCTTATGCCCCATTCGTCCGCTATGTCCTTGTATTCCCATTCGTCAAATTCACGGTAACAAAAGACCTCGTATTTCATTTCGTCCTCTGCTTTGAGTTTACGCAGGACGTCCTTTGCTAATTCCCTTTCCATACTTGGTTTGATATCGTCAATCAGATTTTTGGCGCTGATATGGACTTTTTTGGGCTGGTTTTCAGTGTAACTCTTCTCGCCGGCCAGCCGTTGTCTATGCTTACGCAATAGTTCTTCATAAGCCGGCAGGACAATCTTAGCCACCAGGAAATCACGGAACCTGTGCTTCTCGTCATATTCCTTGATTCTGGTAAAGGCGTCGTCAACACATTCCTCGGCAAAATCCCAGACATCCTCATTGTTGAACCATTTAGACGGTATGGCCTTGCGCAGGGCATTGAAAAGCGAGGCCCGCCATTTGCCCTTGGCGTATTCGTAGGACGAGGTGTCCAGCAATCCGGACTTGACTTTGGCGATGGCGGCCTGTTTCCGGGGCGTGGTCGCCGTGCCGATAGGGAAGAATTTCTTAGGCATGGATAGTTCCCTCTTTAATATAATAATTAATTTTATTCTTCCTACAAAATCTGATTACTGCTAAAGCCATGCTGTTATAAAATTCCTTATTGTATTCAAACTTGGTTGATTGGCCATTGTAATTCATCTTGCCGAATATGATTTTATCCACAAATGATATTGATTCCAATATCTCATCCAAATCTTGGCCTATCAGGTTGGGCGTGGGATAGGGTTCTATGCTTACCCATGTCTTGAATCCTTTCTTATGCAGGTGCTTGAGTGATTCTATCCGGTCACGGAATTTAGATGAGTGCGGTTCAAAATCCTTCCTGAATTGCTCGTTTAAGGAGACCAGGGTAATGCCGTATTCGTTATTTTTGCTCAAGCCGTTCCTGCCGGCCAGTTCCCGCGGATAAATTCCCTTGGTCAGGACAGTGCAGCGGATATGATGATTATTAAGTTTATCAATAATCTCCAAACTCAAATCGCATATCTCGTCCTGTTTATACATAAAGGGGTCGGTAGTAAAGCACAGGTGAACGTATTCTATTTGGTCTTTGTATTTTGGAATTTCCTTGTCCAGAAGTTCCAAGGCATTAGCCACAATCTTAGGCCGGCACCACTCGGCATAGGTCTTAACTGTTCCGCATCTCTTCTTCAATAAGTAAGCGTAACAAGGATATCTGCATCCATGCGAACAACCCTCTACGTGGTTAAGGCAAAAATCAGCGTATTCCACCTCGCTTTTGTATAATAACGTCTTTCGTGTTATGGACTGCATATCTGGTTATATTACAATTTATTCTAAGTTAAGAAAGCAATTCGAGATGTATTTAACCCTCCTCTTGGTCCTCTGCCTGTTATGACAACTTTTTTCTCTTTTTCTAATTCTTCTATGGCGTCTTTATAATGCGTATCAATAAAAGGCGGTTCGGTATACCATGGCTCGCAGGTTATTTCGTGAATCTTGGCGAATTCTATTGTTTTTCCCTTGAAGCGTTCAAGCAGGCACTGTTTCAAGTCGCTAATATTGTTAACATTGAATAATTTTACCTGGGATTTTTCCGTTAAATCATTTGGGCCCAAATAAGCGAATTTGCCATCAGCACTTTGATTATACATAATGCTTTTCATGATATTGTGACCCTTGAAATTATTCGTTACGTGAATAAGATAATAAACCGTCTGCGTGATTTCCGGCATGCAAACCCGAAAAGCCAAGCTGTATTTTACTTTTGCTGAGTTATGCAATTGCTTTCTATATAAATCAACCAATGCAACCTCTGGCTTAGGTGAACTTTGAAGGTTTTTCCATTCTTTTGTTCCGTATAACTCATCAAGGTGTTGTTCTGCGTGGCCAACTTCAAGAAAACGATTAATATCGCGTGTCATTAAAGTAAAAAACACCTCCGTTTTGGGATTAGACAGGATTTTTTGGATTACCTTGAATGGTACTCCGCTATATCCAAAAGGGTCTATAAAAAAGAAAGACGGTACTAAAGTAGATTGCTTCTGCTCAAGAGATTTAAAAACACTATCAATAACAAATGCAAACTCGTTATTTTCTTTTACAACCTCTATTTTATCCCAGTTTTTTATATTTGTTTTTTCCCGGTCTAATACAGCCGTGAGATTTTGGAAGTTATCAGAATCCTTTTCTATAATAAAACACAAGAATTTCTTAAAGCTATCACTAAATGCATCTGCTTCTTTTAAGGCAATGATTGGCGAACCCTCCGCAATCAAAACGCCCTTATCATCAAGATACTCTCCTCTACCTGCAAATCCATCAAAATAGCAAATCGTGCTGTTATATCTCCCTAATATAGGAATCCATGCTTTCAGATACTGTTGAAGCAAAATGTGTTTTACTCTGGTATGCTCTCTATACTCCCATTTCCTTATGTCATTATCTGGCAATGTCATTTTATTACACTTTCTTTATCACCCGTTCTACCTTGCCCACAATCCTAATGTTTTTATCCTTGGGGTCAACGATAATGGGTTTCATCTTGTCGTTCTCGGGTTTGAGTTTGACCTTACCTTTTTCCAGATAGAATCTTTTGACCGTGGCTTCGTTGTCAATCATCACTGCCACCATCTCCCCGTTTTCCGCAGTCGGTTGTTGCCGGATTAAGATTATATCGCCGTCATTGATACCGGCGTTGACCATACTTTCACCCTGGACTTTCAGGGCAAAGACATTATCCGGGTTTCTTACTAAATTCCTGTCAATTGTAATAGTGTCTTCAATATTTTCCTCGGCTAATATAGGCGCGCCGGCCGCGATACGTCCGATAACAGGAATCTCAAAGTGGGCAGGGCGCCCCCTCTCCGAAGCGCCCTGCTCCTCAATCCATTGGTCAATCGTCTCTTTTCTGAACCGCCATTCACTTCGCACCTTGAAAGACGGGAGCTGTTTGGCAATTAACATCCGGTAAATAGTCTGCTTGTTGACCTTGAGATAGTCGGCTACTTCTTGCAAGGTCATAATATCGCTTACCATAACGTCTAATCTCCTCTAGATTCGTTCCTCACTACAAGTAAAACAAAAGTTGTTCTTGGCTATCTATAGGATAATATAGTATATTATAGTATGTTTGTCAAGTGTTTTTTAATAATTTTCGGAAGATTTTAGGTGTAACCCCGGGCCTTTGCAAACCGGATGGCAAGCGCCTGTGTCACAGACCATAAGTTCTTATGTTGCCGGGGCTAAGCGCCTGTGTTGGAAAGGTCAAGTCCTTATGTTGCGGAGGTCAAGCATCTATGTTGCGGAGGTTAAGCGCCTGTGTTACGGGGGTTAAGCGCTTATGTTGCGGAGGTTAAGCATTTGCGTTGGAGAGGTCAAGCGGTTGCGTTACAGGCGGTAAGCCGGTGCGTTAGAGACCTTAAGTCCTTGTGTTACAAGGGTTAAGCATTTGTCAGAGAGTCCATAAGCATCTGTGAGGCAGTCCATATCAGTGACCAAAGAAGGTGGTATCTACCACCCTACCTACCCCCCTTATTACTTTTAAAAAAAATGTGAGCTTTACAGAGGTGTTACCTACTATATATGTTATATCAGTTCCGAAACCTTGGTTACCACTTTATATTCCACGTCATCAAATTCCTTGAAGTGCGATTTACCGCATTTAATCTTTAATTCTTCTGAACCTCTCAGATTGAATTCTCTTACCTCGGATTTAGTTTCCGCCACAAAATATAACTTCTTCTCGTTCTTGAATATCAAGGCCCAATCCGGATTATATTCGCCAATCGGCGTCTTTATCTTAAACCATCTTGGCAACTTGATATAGAATTCAATATTCTCGTTTGATTCGCAGTCCTTGGCAAACTGTGTCTCCGGCCCGGACATGGAATCGATAACCACATAATCAGCTATGGTCTTATCCGGCTTTTTAACCGCATACAGATTGTCAATATACGTCTCTATCTCTGCATCTTCAAATAACCGCATCTCGTATTCCTGTCCGCCGATTTTCTCGTATTTGATACCGTTAATCATTAGTTTATACAATGCATTCCTAATTTCGCTTACTGCCAAATCCAGGAATAACTGCGGATTATCCATTGCCCCTGATAATCGCTCGGAACTTTTGAGTATCTTTAAAATAGTCGAGCGGGTTAATTCGGTCTTACCCTGGATATATCCCAGAATATCAGGAATCTCCATTGGGCCGTATTCTGCCTTACCGGTGCCTTCGCTTATTATAGAAGTTCTGACGCCGTCTTTGTCCATTTCAATACCGACCTTGGTTGACCTGATAACCGGCCGGGTAACACTCGGCATACCATTCATTAATTGAGCCGCATCTTTAATCAACTCCTCAGTTCCATACTGAACCCGATAAGTAGTTTTGTATTTTATTCTGTTCCATAAATCAATGAAGTTCTTGTCCAACTCAAAACCCTTTCGTAAGTTTACCTTAACCCGGTTATTCTTATTCTTAATCCGACCGGTAAATTCCACTCCGCAATCATCCTCAATCTCTTTCTGCAAATTACCGGCAAATTCCTCGTAACTCTCGTTGGCAATTACGGTCAGTTTATTGATATTCCGGTCCTGTATCCTATCGCCCAACTGATTCACGGCCAGGCGCATGCCCCGGCCGATTTCCTGCCTCTTTTTCATCTCGGACCTGGTTTCGTTTAAGGTGCATATCTGAAAAACATTCGGGCTGTCCCAGCCCTCTCTTAACGCCGAGTGGCTGAAAATAAACCGCAATGGATTATTAATATCCAGCAGTTTTTCCTTATCCTGCATAATCAGTTTATAGGTATCGTTATCCGCCTGTGTTTCGCGTCGCTCTGATGAATCCTTGAACAGTCCCTTTTTATCCTGGGCAAAATATCCGTTATGCACCTTGTCCGTCTCAAAAGGAATCAAACCCTTATAATCCGGCTTATCGGATATAGCATTAAATATCTCCTCAAACCACAAGGCAAACTTGCCTTTGACCGGACTGCCCGATTCGTCATAAGAACGGTAATTAGCAACCCGGTCAATAAAGAACAGCGACAGCACCTTGATGCCCTTATCGCGGTATTTCTGCTCCTTGTCAAAATGCTCTTTTATAGCCTTCTGCATCTGGACCTTCATCACCGCATCCTGCAAGGCGCCCCGAGATTCGCCTTTATGAAGCACCTCCCCGCTGGACAACTCAATGAGTTCGTTGGCCACATCTATGGAATTAATCACAAACCCATTCTTGTATAACTCGCGCTTATTGGATAATTCATATAAATCAGTACCCACTTTAACCGTGATTGACTTCCTGGCCACTTCCTTATTCGTCTCGCAATCAATTTTCACCTTAGCCGTGGTCTTGGTCTTGGTTGACTTGACATTTTCCAATGCGACAAACGCCCGGTTGGAATCTCTCTCGGTAACTACCGAATCAACCTCTATCTGTTTGACCAAACCCAAATCATACGCCTTGACCGGATTCAAACTATAGACCAGATTATACAAATCCCGATGCGTGGCTGAATATCGGAGCGTACAACTCGGTTTCAGGTTAGCCACGGCTTTTTTACGAATCTCCGTTTCCATATTCTGCGGCTCATCCACTATCACAATCGGCTTGGTGGATTGGATAAATTCTATCGGCTTTTTGCCATTGAGTTTATCATTTGGCCGATTCATAATATTAGCGGTTTTGCTTTTGGAATCCTTTTCTGTGACATCCTCAGTTTCAGAGTTCTTGTCTTTGACGTCCTTGGCGAACGAATCAATATTAATAACCAGTATCTGAATGTTGTTGCTCAAGGCAAATCCTCTGAGCGAAGAAACCTTGGTGGAATCATAGACCTGATAGGTGACCGGAGTTTTCTCATAGAGATTCTGGAAATGTTCATGGGTGATTTCCAGGTTCTTCAACACGCCTTCACGGATAGCAATACTCGGCACGACAATAATAAACTTCTTAAACCCGTATTTCTTGTTCAATTCATAAATCGTGCGCAGGTAAACATAGGTCTTGCCAGTACCGGTCTCCATTTCCAGCGAGAAGTTCAGGCCGTTCAGTTCAGGTGACAGATTAATCTCGTTGCGTTTCTGGACAGCATTAACATTCTTCAGGATTTGCGTATCGGACAGGATGATATTATTCCCGACCCCGTTTTCATTAAACTGCAAACTGCCGTTATCCATGGCCAGGGTAAACTCATAATCGCCTTTATTCAGTGGCTGACCTTCAAATATATCAACTATGGACTGAATGGCTTCGATTTGAAACTTCTGATTAGGGTCAAAATGTAGTTTCATAATTATTAAATCGTCTTAAACTCTATCCCGGCATCCTTCATCTGCAGGACCGTATTGGTCTTCAACTGGTCATTCCCGGCGAATAAAGAATCCAGGCAGATGCACCGCTTGGGTTTTAGCTTGATTATCTCTTTTATGGCCGACTGGCTTATTTTGGACAGGGCAATAATAACCTCTCCCTCTGATGCGGAATAGACCTCACAGCTATCCTTTTTGTCATGCCGAACTTGTTTCGGCATCTCAATTTCCTCCACCTTGGTATTCAGGTCGTAACCTGATTTAAGCAGTATCTCCCAGACCATATTACTGGCCTTGGCTTCTGGTTTTACCGGCTCCTCAAACACATCCATCTGCTTGGCTAAATCCTTACCATTTTCAATTACATCACTGCGCCATATCTTAAAATTGGAGTTCTTGAGTTTGAACACCTTAAATCCCAAATCCATCTCAGTTTTATCTTTAAACAAACTTGGGTTATCCTGTTTCTCTTTCTTAATCTTCTTTATCACCCGACGAATCCGTTCCTTACAAATATCCGCTATTGTCTTATACCCGGCGTTGAATGCCTCTGAATCATTTTTGGTCTTTTCAGGTAACTGGACGCAGATAAACTTTCGATTACCGCCGTCCTCTTTATTCAAATCCAATACAGCGTGGGCAGTAGTGCCTGAACCGGCGAAGAAATCAAGAATAATATCATCGTTCCCCTTAGTTAATTTTAGCATTTGAGTAATTAAGCGAACGGGTTTAGGCGTATCAAAAATCGTCTTATCATCAAATATGCTTTTTGTCTCCCTTGTTGCTTCTTGATTGTGTCCAACTTCATCAGAAAGCCATAAGGTATCAGCCTTTTTCCCTTGTTGAACTTCTGATAAATATCGTTTTAGTCGGGGGAAAGCATTGCCGTCTTTACCAAACCAGATTCTTCCTTCTTTAATATAGCTCTTCATGTTTTCCTGAGAATAAACCCAATGCTTGCCCTTAGGCACATTAAATGTCTTCTTCGTCTTTGGACTTTTAACGTCATAATAACCATCTTTTCTTTCCTCGTTTGCAACCAGATCGCCGGACGACCACGGTCCTCTTGGGTCATTATCTGGATTCTGGTAACGATTGTCCATTTGCTCAGTTCGTGGCAACAAATTTATCGTACATTCAAGTATATTCTTTGCATACAGAAGAACATATTCATGGTCATCAGAAAGGTATTTAGCATCGTTCTTGGTGCTGTGAATTTTCTGCCAAACAATGTTAGCTAAAAAATTCTCTTCCCCGAACACCTCATTCATAAGTAGGCGCAGGTTATGGACTTCATTATCATCAATAGACACAAAGATAACGCCGTCATCCTTTAATAGATTTCTCGCCAGAAACAGGCGCGGATACATCATTGACAGCCAGTTGGAATGATATTGCCCGCTTTCCTTGGAGTTCTTCCTGAACAAGCCCTCTTTGAGCAGATAGCCCTCTTCATCTTTTTCTCCGATGCGCTTAAGGTATTCCTCTTTGGATTCAGAGAACCTATCCGGATAGATAAAATTATCACTGCCGGTATTATAAGGCGGGTCGATATAAATCATCTTGATTTTGCCGTAATATGATTTCTGTAAAATCTTGAGCACTTCCAGATTCTCACCCTCAATAAAGACATTGCCGGTTTTGTTTGCATCTCCGATACCCTCTGAGGTTGGGGCTAAGGTGGCGGTGGTTGGGGTTTGCAGGACGCGGAAGGCATCGGACTTCCCGGCCCAATTCAGGACGTAGCGTTCATTCTGGATATTCAGGTCTTCGCCGATAGCCAGGCGCAATTTCTCCGGGTCAACCTTACCTTCGGTAAATATTTCCGGGAACAACTTCTTTAACTTGGATAGCTTATCTTGCGCAATACTTGCCCCGTTAGAGCCGTCCATCGCCGTTGATAAGGACTCTGGTTTGGCCTTATTGCGCTTGTTAGATGCGTCTCTAATGGGGTCAACAGATTCACCTTTCATATATGATTCCCTTTCGTAATACCTGAAATAACAAATAGGTGTTGCATTTGCCTGAAACATACAGGCGCTTGATACACAGCACTATACGAGATTTTTCCGCCCTGACAAGAATAAATACCCCAAATCTGTCACACGCTACCAATAAGGATGGTGAAGGAAGTGAGCGGGACTGGCTCATAGGTTCACCATCAACTTGGGTGGCGAGCGCGCCCTGTGAGAATAGTCCGGATACCTGACACGCTGGTCAGGCGGGTATCTGATTCCGATGTTTGTCGGGAATGGCTCAAAGGTAACCGGGGAAAGGAGAATGTAAAATGCCAGAAGTTGTATCGTTGGTAAAGTTAGGTATTCCCAATGTCCAGCCGATTTCTGATGAGATGGCAAACCGTTGGGCTAATCGGTTGTCCGATAGCGCCACGCATCTGCATCAGCAACTCCGAACTCGCATACCGGATGCCGGAGAGTTCGAGAAGTTATTGGCTGACGGCTCCAGCAAGAAGTGGCGGCCGATGATTGACCCGGCGTTCGTTTCCAAGAGCGAGCGCACCAGCGGAGATATCATTACAATGCAGGGCGCCAATCTTAAGGATGCCTACGATAAATGGGATGCCAAGGTGGCATTAGCTTTTGAGACGGTGGACGGCGTAGAAGCCAAACGGTTCAAGGACCAGGTTCAGAACAGCAAGGATAACTGGATTACCCAGGTGGAAACCAAGACCTTGCGCCTGACCGGGGACAAGATTCGCGGGCTGGGCGCCGCGCCTATCTCAGGCTATTGGCTATCAGGCGACCTCAGGGCAAGCGGATTGCTTCGTGAGAATACCGATGAGGTGCTCAAGGGCGGTCCTGTCAATGTTGCCCGGACCGGTTTAAGAACAATGCTCAAGGCCGGATTGATTCAGAAAATCATCCAGAGCGGAGTTCTGATAACCAAGGCCGGTTACAGCCCGGCGGTTGTTACCCAGCATAACACTGTGATTAACGATTTCATTAAAGGTCTGCAAGACCCGGCTTACGTGGATTTCCAGCCGACTGTTGACCCCTTAAAATCGTATTGCGTGTTTATATGGGAAGAGCCGCTGTTCCGACTTGAGATTCAGGTCGTGATGGTGTAGGTTAAACGTGAGTGGTCTCGCTTGGGCGCCCAAGCGGGATCCGACCACGTTCTATAATAATGAATGCCCCGCAATTCTGCGGGGTCTAAGTTACTGTAACGACCAAGGTCTAACAGTAACTAAGAGAGATTTGATTTATGTCATTAAAACCATTAGAAGTAAAGACGGTTAATATTGCTACAAAAGCAGTCACCAGCGAAAAGATTGCCGATAATGCAATAGAGACCAGAAATATTAAAGACGGTTCGGTCACACCTGATAAGCTGACCATAACGCCAGTGACAAGGCCTTTGACCCCGGGGCTGGACAGCGCGGAAATCAAGGATGCGTCTGTCACCTCAACCAAGATTGCGCCCAATGCCGTGACCTCAGACCATATCGCGGCCAATTCAGTGGCCACGGACGACATCAAAGACAGCGCCATTACCACGGCGAAAATCCGGGACGGGGCCATCACCAGGGAAAAGGTGGCTGACCAAAGCGTCAGAACCGAGGATTTGGTGGACGGGGCTGTAACCAATGCCAAAATCGCGGCCAATACCATAACCGCGGCGAAGATTGCGGCTAATGCCGTGGGCTCAAGCGAACTCGCGCCTAATTCGGTCGGGTATTCGGAAATCGCGTCCCAGTCATTAGAGCCGAGGTCAATCAAGACCCTGTCCGGCGCACCGCCTACACCAGGTCAGGTGCCGGTATACGACGAGACAGGTCCTAATTACTGGTGGTTCAGATGGGCAAATGCGGCCACGAGACCATTAACGCCGCCAGTGGCAACAGAGGAAATCGCCAATGGCGCAGTGGTAAGTGATAAGATAGCGGCTAACGTAGTAGACAGCAGCAAGTTGGCAAATAATGCAGTTACAAGTGATAAGATACAAGATGCGAGTGTGGGAACGAATAAAATACAGAATGGCGCAATAACGCAGGAGAAACTGGCTCCGGGCGTGGGCGGCGGCGATACCCTGATGATGTTCCCGGCGCCGGTAACCGCGCTTGACATCGGCGGTATTATTGCCACCACAGCGCCGGCCACTGTTGACCTCTCCGCGATTATCCCGGTGGGAACCAAAGGGGTGATTGTGTCCATCGCCTGTATCAACCAGAGTTATGTGAACGGCGGGATGATGGCCTACATCTACCGTCAGGTTGGAGCGGAATACGCCCTGCAGGTCGGGGTTCCGCCTGTTAATGCGCCGGGCATATCTAACGGCGGCTCGGTCCTGATGCCGGTGGCCGACGACCGGACCCTGACCTGGCTGGCTTATGTGGCCGGGAATAATTCCACGGAGTTAGTAATCTATATACTTGGATATATAATGTAGTGTCCGCCACAGGCGGATCTAACTTGCCCGTACGGGCAAGTAAGAGAGTTGGTGATTTATATTTTGGGATATATAATGTAAACACACACATACTGACCCCGCTTTATTGGGGTCAGTAGTGCAAGCAGAGACACAGAGAACACGGAGTTAAATCCGCGTTCATCTGTGTTTATCTGTGGCTGTAATTCGTGTTAAGAAAGTGGCGCCATAAGCCCAGTGGGTCGGCGCCAGAGATTTGATTATGAACAAGATAAAGCATTCGTTTGACCGGCGCAAACAACCCCAGAACTCCATTCAGGCCATTGCCGATGCCCTGGCTGAAATCAAATGGGGCATCAAGGAGGTCACCAACCACAAATTCATCCTGCAGGACTCGGGCTGGACCAACGAGTCATTCGGCTACGAACTGGCTGTACCCAAAAAGGTGCCGATTAAGGAACTCTGGGTCGGATTCATCAAGCACGTCAAGGCCCAGCCCGGGATTTATGCCGGCATTACCCCGGATATGAACCGGGACGAGGAATCCCTGGCCCTGCGGGACGGATACCGCATCTCCGAATTCGGCCGGCACGCGCTCCTGAAACCCATTATCAGCCGGGACAAACTCCAGGAAATGGAAGAGAAATTCGGCACCACCGACCTGAAAAATGAGATAAAAAAGATACTCCAAAAGCACTATCCATTCTCGGAAAAATATAAACACGAATGACACGAATTGGAGCGAATGACACGAATGGATTTCTTATTCGTGTGATTCGTAATATTCGTCTGATTCGTGTTAGAAATTGTATTGAATGAAAGACGACAACAAGGATTCATTTGACATATTCCAGGCCAAGAACGACGGCGAATTGTCCTCGGACTTATCCGAGCGCAAGCACCAGGGATTCCGGAAATTCTTAATCGGCGTATTCCGGGCCATCAAGTGCCTGGGCTTCCCGGGCTCCAAGGAGTTATTGCGCATGCAATCGCTGGACCGGTGTAACGGGGTGCTCAAGGCCATGGCCGCGGACCTGACCGAGGACCCGAACAACATCAGCCACTGGATATTGGATTTGGAAAAGACCTATAAGCGCACCAGACGCCGGCTGGAAGGCAAGAAAAAACCCAGGAAGAAAGGCGCGTGAAACCACAGCCCTTCCCGATGGATATCGGGATGGTCGGTAGCATTTAGCCAGCGGCTAAAGCGCACCGGGTGCTTTCACAGATTAACACAGATGGAGAATACCCCCTTAATAAAGGGGGGTAAGGGGGATGTGATTAACGAAATGGTTGGCTCAAAGGAAATGAGGCAGCCGAATTGAGTTGAGCGCAGTTACCCAACAAATAAGGTATTTTTAGTGTTTGTTAGGTAATTCCTTGACAACTGTTACCCAACAATGTATAGTATCAATCAACTTGTTAGGTAATAGCCCGTCCGAATGGGTGTTCGTCCGGGCGGGGAGGAATTTATGCGCGGAGTGATAAAAGGGGTTTTGGCCGAGGAACTGGGGAATTCCCTCCGGATGGCCCGGGGCTACCAAGCCGCCCTGGGGAAACTGCCCCAGGGGTGCCTGGCGGCGCGGGAAATAAAAGGCCGCCGGTATTATTATCTGGTTAAAAGAGCCGGTAAGAAAGTCAAATATATTTACCGGGGCAAGATGGCGGCCGGCGAAATAAAGAAATACCAGCAGGCAAAACTGCTCCGGGCAAAATACCGCGGATTATTGTCCCAGGTGAAAAAACAGATAAGGTTTTTGAGGATTTCTTTGCGTGGAAAAGAAACAGTATGATTTGTGCCGGGCCATACTGGGCCGGTTCCATAAAGCCGGCATCCTGGATGATATTATCCTTGTCGGCAGTTGGTGCGTCTATTTTTATCAGGACTATTTTACCGGAGTTCCCTACCTTGACCAGGCAACTATAAAAACCAGAGACATTGATTTCCTGATAAACCAGCCGTCTAAAATAGGTCGCGAGGTAAACATTCCGGAATTGCTCAAAGACCTGGGATTCATCATAGATTATAAAGGCCGCCAGGGATATATCAAACTGGACCATCCGGAACTCATTGTGGAGTTCCTGGTGCCGGAAAAGGGCCGGGGGATAGACAAGCCCTTTCCGATTCCGAAATTAGGAATCAATGCCACGGCATTAAGGTTCCTGGGCTTCCTGTCCGCCAACACCATCCGGGTAAAAGTGGGCGATTTCCGGTTAACCGTGCCGCATCCGGCCAACTTCGCCCTGCACAAACTGATTATTTTCCAGCGGCGGACCAGAAAAGAAAAGGCGGCCAAGGATATGAATATCGCCATTGAGGTCTTAAAGGCGCTGGTCAAGAAAGGCGAGATAAACATTATCAAGGATGTATTTAGTTCTATCCCCGGCAAATGGCAGGCGAAGATACGAACCGGACTGGAAAAATCACGGGACAAAGAATTGGCTTCGACGCTCCGATTATGAGAAAAACCGATTAGCTGTCCATGGCTTGGGCTGTTGGATTTGGAAAAGACCTATAAGCGCACCAGACGCCGGCTGGAAGGCAAGAAAAAACCGAAGAAGAAAAAGAACGATTAAGGTTGAGTTATCAGGTGGATTGGGGTATACTACCAATAATTAATCAGTCACAGATTAATAAGGTGTTTTAGAAAAACTGCCTTTTGAAAGGCGCGGAAATAAGGGGTTTGCCGGCGAGGTGTGTGTCACCGGAGAAAAGAATGTGGCTTGCCTGCGATTACCGCGTTGCGTGATGTGGTGAGGAATATCCGGCACAATAACTCATGCTATCCTTGCCATATTACATAATAAATATCTTCCTGTCAAATAATTGAGTATGGTGTCCCCCGAATTCCCGAATTGAATTCAATACGCTTTTACAGATGCGTATGGAGTAGTAAACGTTACATTCAATCCCTACGTGATTGGATATGTGGTGTAGATGCAAGATGCGAGATACAAGATACGAGTGGAAAAATGTTTTAACACGCCCCTCCGGGCGACCGTATGGTCGGGCGACTGGCGTAGGCCCGAATGGGACGAATAATGGCGAATGACACCCCGAATGCTTTCGGGGTGTTATTCGTTCTATTCGTGTGATTCACTTCGTGGTCACGCTTCGCTTAGTGCGTGTTAGTATTTCTTTCTGGTGAATACTTATTTCTCTTTGGCTTTCTGCCTGCCCGCCTCTGGAGGGGATTCCTACAGCATATTCGGCGAGATTTCCAAGGCGGACATCCATTTGCTCTTGAACAGCCAGTCGCCGGCCAGGCAGACCTTGTCTTGATTGGTATAGACGTCGTGAAAGACCTTAATCTTGCCCTGGCGCTGGAGCCGGCCCAGGGTCAGACGAATGCCCAGTCGGACTACAGATTCCGCCGGCAGCAATCTCTTTAGTTTCTCGGTGATGATTTCCGCGTAGTTGGCCTGGAGGTTCTTTATGGTGGCGCTTTTGTTGGCGTTGAGATACTGCCACAATCTGGCCGCGGATAAATCCAGTTCAATGTCGACCAATTCAGTATTGTCCGGCGATTGCTTGTGCGATTTGGGCATAAATAAGGCCTTTCATAGGTTGAAGGACTATTATTGCGCCCCGATGCCCTGCCGGGATACGGGGCGCTCCGCTCGTGAGCATCGGAGCGTTAGATATTTCTATCGTATTTTTCAGGCGGATTCTTTATAGGAAATTATATTAAGATTAACCACCAAGACACCAGGGCACAAAGTGACTATTGTCACCCTGAACGAAGTGAAGGGTCTCTTTCCGAAGAGATTCTTCGCCTACGGCTCAGAATGACATCTGTGTCAATCTGTGTTCATCTGTGGTTGCAATTTTCCTTGACATTTGTTATCAGGTTTAATCTAATATAACTTATGCTAAAACTGCTTAAGAAGGTGATGGTGGTGGTCCTGGCCGGCGGAAAAGGCGAACGTTTAGAGCCCCTGACCCGGGACCGGACCAAGCCGGCCGTGCCTTTCGGCGGCATCTACCGCATCATTGACTTTTCCCTGAGCAATGCGGTTAATTCCAACCTGCGCAAAATCATCGTCCTGGTCCAGTATAAATGCGTCTCGCTTAACCGCCATATCCGCGAGGGCTGGAATTTCCTGTCCTCGTCCCTGGGCGAATACATCGAGACCATCTCGCCCCAGCAGCGGGTCTCGGAGCGCTGGTATCTGGGCACGGCTGACGCGGTGCACCAGAATCTTTATTCCATTGAAAAGGAAGAGCCGGAATACGTCCTGATTCTGGCCGGCGACCATGTCTATAAGATGGACTACAATAATATCCTGCGCTTCCACCGGGACAGCGGGGCTGATATCACGGTCTCGGCCATTGAGGTGCCGCGCGCCGCGGCCAATCTCTACGGCATAATGCAGATAGACGGGAATAGCAATATCATCAGTTTCGCGGAAAAACCCGGCTGCTCAGAGGCAAAAACCATTCCTACAAATTCCAATACCTGCCTGGCCTCAATGGGCATCTATGTCTTCAAGACCCAGGCGCTTTATAAATTGCTCCAGGAGGATGACCAGGACCAGAAGAGCTCGCACGATTTCGGGCGCGATATCATCCCCAAGTCGCTGGGCAAATACAAGACCCTGGCCTTTAATTTCATAGACGAGAACAAAAAGCAATCCAAATACTGGCGCGATGTCGGCACCATTGACGCCTATTATCAGGCCAATATGGATTTGGTCAGCGTCACGCCGCTCTTGAATTTGTATGACAGCGACTGGCCCATCCATACGTCTATTCCGCAGGTGCCGCCGCCCAAATTCGTCTTTGCCGGCGGCGAGCAGCCGGACCGCATCGGCACGGCTCTCGATTCGATGGTCTCGCCGGGCTGCATCATCAGCGGCGGACAGGTCAGCAATTCCGTGCTCTCGCCCAATATCCGGATACATAGTTTTTCCAAGATAGCCAATTCCATTCTCTTTGAGAACGTCCAGGTCGGCCGCTACGCCAAAATCAAGAATGCGATTATTGACAAGGACGTGATTATTCCGGAGAAGGCCGAAATCGGGTATAATATAGAAGACGACCGGAAGCGGTTCACGGTCAGCCCGGGCGGGATTGTGGTCATATCCAAAGGCGCCGTGTTGTAGAGAATTTTGCCACAGAGGCACAGAGTCCACAGAGAATACATTACCACGAAAACATGAAAGGACGAAGGCACGGAGAAAGATAAAACACGAGAGATTCGCTACGCAATCTCTGAGGAGTTCGCTGCGCTCAGTGTAAACTCCGAGCGTATAGCGTAGAGTTTAAAGCGGAAAGACAAACCACAAAATAATCCGGTAAATCTACCAAATCTGCGTTTATCTGCGTACTACTAATTTTTACGCCAATCCAAATATTTTCCTTGACAATCTTATGAATTTCATTATAATGCATAATCCGCGTTTGTCAGCGGTAAACTAACATCTGTAGTAAGCAAGAAAGGGTGAAAAGAAATGAAACTAAAACCTATCGGCGACAAAATCATCGTGGAGCGAATCGAACCGGAAAACAAGACCAAAGGCGGCATCGTCCTGCCTGATAACGCCAAGGAAAAGCCCAAGGAGGGCAAAATCATTGCCATCGGCGAGGGGAAACTAATGGACAACGGCTCACGCGTGGCGCCGTCCGTTAAAGTAGGCGAGAAGGTTATCTTCACATCTTTTGCCGGCAGTGAAGTGAAGATTGACAATAAAGAATTCCTTATTATGAACGAAGAGGATATTCTGGCGGTTATTGAATAACAAGATAAACAGTCCCGATGTTCAATCGGGACATAAGACCCGGTAACGCCCTTGATTTTCATCAAAGGACTAACCGGCTCTAATGGAGGTTTTACAATGGGAGCAAAGAGAATAATATATGACCAGGAATCACGCGAAGCCATCAAGCGCGGGGTCAGCGCGCTGGCCAAGGCCGTGAAGGTAACGCTCGGACCGCGCGGGCGCAATGTCATCCTGGAAAGGAAATTCGGAGCGCCGACCATCACCAAAGACGGCGTAACCGTAGCCAAAGAAATCGAACTCAAGGATACCTTTGAGAATATGGGCGCCCAGATGGTCAAGGAAGTCGCTTCCAAGACCAGCGATGTGGCCGGCGACGGCACCACCACCGCGACCGTTCTGGCTGAAGCCATCTTTGTCGAGGGCTTGAAGAACGTTGTGGCCGGGGCCAATCCCATGGCCCTCAAGCAAGGCATTGAAAAGGCCGTGGAAGCCGTGGTTGAAGAACTGAAGAAGATGTCCGTCAAGGTCAAGGGCAAGGAAGAAATCTCCCAGGTCGGCACCATCGCCGCCAATAACGACAAGGAAATCGGCAATATGATAGCCGAGGCCATGGAAAAGGTCGGCAAGGACGGCGTCATTACGGTTGAAGAAGGCAAATCATTAAAGACCGATGTGGAATGGGTCGAAGGCATGCAGTTTGACAAGGGTTATATCTCGCCGTACTTTATCACCGACCCGAATAATATGCAGGCGGTGCTGGAGGATTGCTACATCCTGATTTATGAGAAGAAGATTTCGGCCATCAAGGATATGCTGCCGCTGCTGGAAAAGGTTGCCAAGACCGGCAAGCCCCTGTTAATCATGGCCGAAGACGTTGAGGGGGAAGCCCTGGCTACTTTAGTCGTCAACCGCCTGAGAGGCACGCTCAAGATAGCGGCCGTGAAATCACCGGGTTACGGCGACCGCAGGAAAGCCATGATGGACGATGTGGCCATTATGACCGGCGGCAAGGCCATCTTTGAGGACCTGGGCATTGACCTGGAAAAGATTGACCTGGATTACCTGGGCAAGGCCAAGAAAGTGGTCATTGACAAAGAGAACACCACGATTATTGAAGGCGCGGGCAAGACCGCCGACATCCAGGGCCGCATCAGCCAAATCCGCAAAGAGATGGAAGATACCACCTCTGATTACGACAAAGAAAAACTCCAGGAACGGCTGGCCAAACTGACCGGCGGCGTGGCTAAGATTAATGTCGGCGCGGCCACCGAAGTTGAGATGAAAGAAAAGAAGGCCCGCATAGACGACGCCCTGCACGCCACCAAGGCCGCGGTAGAGGAAGGCATCCTCCCGGGCGGCGGCGTGGCCCTGTTGCGCGCGCTCAAGGCGCTGGATAAACTTAAAGTAACCGGCGATATGGTCACCGGAGTTGATATCGTCCGCCGGGCTCTGGCCGCGCCCCTGAAACAGATTGCCGATAACGCCGGCTCCAACGGAGCCGTCGTGGTCCAGCGGGTGATTGAAGAAAAAATGAATATCGGATTTGATGCCGACAAGTTAGAGTATGTGGATATGTTCAAGGCCGGCATCATTGACCCGACCAAGGTAGTCCGTTCGGCCCTGGAAAACGCCTCCAGCGTAGCCGCGTTGCTGCTGACCACCGAAGCAGTCATCGGCGAGATACCCGATAAAAAGGACAAGATGCCGGGTATGCCTCAGGGCGGCGGATACGGCGGCGGCGAGGACATGTACTAATTGAATAAATCCCCCTCTCTCCCCCTTTTATAAAGGGGGAAGGGGGGATTTTAAAACTATGTCTTTTACTCCCAGAGAAGTGTTTTTGACCAAAGGCGTGGGCCGACACAAGGAAGAACTATCCTCGTTTGAGGAAGCCCTGCGCGATGCCCAGATTGCCCGCCTGAATCTGGTTCATGTTTCCAGCATCTTCCCGCCCCACTGCGTCCTGATTCCGCGCGAACGGGGACTGAAGAAACTGCGCGATGGGCAGATCATCTTCTGCGTCCTGTCCCGCAACGCCACTAACGAACACCGCCGTCTGATTTCGGCGTCAGTCGGACTGGCTATTCCTTCGGACCGCAACCAGTTCGGATACCTTTCGGAACATTCCAGTTTCGGAGAAACCGAGGACCTGGCCGGCGACTATGCCGAAGACCTGGCCGCCTCAATGCTGGCTACCACCTTGGGCATTGAGTTTGATGCGGATGCGGCCTGGGACAAGAAAAAGGAAATCTGGAAACTGAGCAATCGTATCGTCAAGACCACGCACAACACCCAATCAGCCATCGGCGAAAAGCATCGCTGGACCTCGGTCGTGGCGGCCGCGGTCTTCCTGCCGTAAAGACAAACTCAGATTTGCCACAGATTTCGCTTTCGTGATCACAGAGAACTCCGCAGAGACCGTCCGCCCTCTGGGCGAGACCCCACAGGGGCACGGTGTGACCTCGCCTCGGCGGGCGAAAGCGAATTAAATCAGATTAATCAGTGAAATCCGCTTAATCCGCTTACTTAACTTGTCAGCGGCGCGTACATCATCAGGATTATCAGCGTGTTATTCAGGAAATGACACCAGATGGTAGTGATAATTGAACGGGTCTTGACCAGCAAAACTCCGAAGAACATCCCTAAAATGCTGACGGATATCACCTGGGGCGGTAAGATATGGATTATCCCGAAGAGCAGTCCCGAAAGAACTATGGCCTTGGCAGCCGTAGAGGAATTCTTCAGTCCGTTCAGGATTATCCCGCGGAACAATATCTCCTCGGCCACAGCCGGGATTATGCCGATGCCCAGCACCAGCAGGAAAATATTAACCGGTGATTGGCTGACCGAGACCAGTCCGATGAAAAAATCCTGATAGACAATCATATCTTTGGCATAGGGCTTGAACAACGGCTCGATTAATCCCTGGAACATATTAAGCGCTACGAAAAAGATAATACTGACTAAAGATACTATGAGCAAGACCGGCAAAGAAACCGGGCGCAGGTTAAGCGTCTCCCTGAAATTACAACCTTTGGAATAGATATAAATAATAACCGGCGCCAGGATGCCCAGGATATGGCTGAAAAATAGCGCGTAGAGCAGCCCGAGCGGTGTGGTCGGCGATGTTTTTATAAAGGTCTGGCTCACGAAACTCATGGCAAACGAAAATATTAGAAAGATGGCGAATATTTTCAGGGCGTCCCGATGCGTCACGGACGATACGGGGCGCTCCGTATCCGCAGGCATCGGAGCGTCTATGACGGTGGACGATTTATCAGGATTCATTATTTAATCCAATTAACCCCATTAGAGACAAGTCACGCGGGACAAGATTGCCCTCCCGACATAACGTCGGGGTCGCAATGACGTCATTGCGAGGGACCACGAAATCTTTCGGGGGGCCGAAGTCATGCCAAAGGCAGACCCGCCTCTGGCGGACAATCTCAATCTCTAACGGGGTAAACCTTACAACGCGCCTGCCTGACGCTCTGCATCTCTTCGGTGTACGCCTGTATTACTTTCAGTCCGAATTGCTTGGGGTCTATTTTATAATCATTCAGTCCGGCGGTCTTGACCGGCGTCCGTTTGGTCTCGATATTAACCGCGAAGTGAATCATCGTGGAAACCGGCGAGGCCGTGGCAATGGAGATAGACAATTTCCGGCCATTGTCGTATAAATCATCGCCGATTCGCTTCAACCGCCGCTTAATCTGTTCCTCCAACGTATCCTTAACGATGCAAGCCAGCATCCTCTGCCTTAAGACGGTCTTTTCCAGGCCGCAGTCGAAGTGTTCCACAATAAAATGGAGCATCAGCGATGAATAGATTTTATGTCGGCCGCGCACATCCTCAACATCCACCATCAGATTAAAAGAAATATTGCACGGGCCGATAAAAGCCACGATGCTATCGCCTAACAGCCCGAAATTCCTGTAGGCCCAGAGCGAGGTTAACTGTTTGCCGGTATATTTGATTTTCTTGGGCAGAAATGCGGATATCATTCTTATTTGGGTTTTTTGTCTTCGCGCCATTTTTCCCATTGTTTGATGTCCCGGCCGAAATCCTGTTTGGTAATGACCTTAAGCGCCTGAAGCGCGGCATAAGCCACGGTCTGGTTGATGTCGTCCAGTTGTTCAATCAATCCGTCAACGGCCTTAGGGTCGTTGATTTTCTTTAAGCCGTCGGCGGCGCGTTTGCGGACTTCAATATTGCTGTTCTTTTCCAATAGGGTCAGCAGCGTGGGCAAGGCCGAGTTGTCCTTAATCTCGCCCAGGGCCCAGACCGCTTCCTGCTTGACAAAAACACTGCTGTCTTCGGTGGCCTTTATCAGGAGAGGAAGGGCCGGTTTATGCTGGAAATTACCCAGGTAGTAGGCGGCCTGGGCGCGCGCCATAGCATCGCCGTCCTTCTCCAGCACCTCCATAAACACCCCGAAGTATTGCGCTGGTTCTTTGTCGGAGGCCATCACATCTAAAGCCTGTTTCCGGTAATCCGGATTGGGCGAAGCAATATCCGACACCTTAATGGACGAACACGAAGTGACCGCGACAAGCAATACGCCGGAAAATATAATCGCTATGATATTCTTCATATAATTACATAAAATATATATAATACTGCTGGAGTCAAGTAAAACAACAGGATTTAGCGGATTTATCAGATTGGAATTGTCCGTTTAATCTGTTTAATCCCGTTGTTATCTTTTAAATTACATACAATGAGATATAAATTAACCGACCACACGGCTGACATCGGCATCCGGCTGAGCCACAAAACCCTCAAAGG
>JBBTIZ010000003.1:0-9905 GCA_038059695.1 Planctomycetota bacterium | reverse complement strand
AATCGTATATTCAGGCCAAGACCAGGCGGTCGTCCAACTAAGGTTAAATAGGAGGAAAACTAGTATTGTGTCCCCAGATTGCAGATTGAGAAGCAGTATTGAATTCTGGGCCCGCGTCACCACCGACCAGACCCGGCCGAGTATGCATCCGCTGGCTGATGCGGTGGAATGCAAGTATCTGATTGTGCCCAAGGGCGAGATGCCGCCGGAAGACCCCGATGCCTCGGGGATAAAGACGGTCGTGTCCAAAAAGGCGCGCTTTATCATCTCCTGCGGGGTTAAGAACGCGGGCGATACCTTCTACGGATTCTTCCGCTGGGTCAATCTGACCACCCCGGCCAACAGCGGCGATTGGACCACCAAACCCAAGGGTGTGGTCATCGCGTAGGAAATTAACCACAGGAGGCACATGCCAATGCATGCTAACGCATGCTGGTATAAGGGGCAGTAAAGGTCATCCCAATGGGATGGCTAACTGCCCCTAAGAGGCACGGAGTTTCTTCTCTGTGTCTCCCTGTCTCCGTGGTAGAAACTTATGGTACCAGGTGCGCTCCGGCAGGTGCGAAACGGGGCGCTATTTATGCAGTTTGATAAACAGGGTGTCGCTTTTAAGGAGTTTTGACCTGATATAGGGCGTGGTTCGGTCTTTTTCGCTGCCGACTTTTTCCATCATCATCGTTAATTCAGCCAGTTGCTTTTTATCGATGGCCACGAAGTGCAGTCCGGCCAGGGCCAAATTCAAATCGTCCGACATCCTGAACCAGACCACCTTGGCCTTGGCCCGGATGGGCTTGGTCCGGCTGGTCGGGATGGAGATGTCAATCAGGATATTGCTCTGGGGCTTGAATCCCTTTTTGGTGGCGAATTGCAGTCCGCTGGCCGAGATATCCAGGCAGGGATATTCATGGGGCGTGGGTTTGCTGGATAACCCGAAGAGCGTCTTTTCCCTTAGTTTGGCTCTTAGCCCGGGGACGATATAACGTTTAGAGATACGTCGTTCTTGTCCCATATTAATTCCTCCTTACTCGCCCGTACGGGCGAGTTATCCCGCCAGGCCCACAGGGTCCCGGTGGGAGGCGGGACTACTTTACCAGATACCTTTTCAATGATACCAGTAATCCGCTGAGATGAATGCCGGTTAAGGATAATATCATTCCGGATAAGCCGGTATAGGAAATAATGATGGCAAGTAAGGATACGATGCTGTTAAAAACGCCCTTATGGGGCTGCCTGAGGTATCGGCCGAAGAACTGCCGGGCCGGTTTATCATAACCGTAGATGAATAGCGTCAGGGCCTTGATGTAATTCTGGTCCCGGTCTGATTGGCGCAGTTGGGCGGACTGCTTTTTCTTTATCTCTTCTGTATTTATATTAATGCCCAATCTTCGGATTTGATTTTGATAGGCATCAATAAACGTATTGATATATCGGATGAATCCTTCTGAGATGACGACGGGATTGGCCATGGTGACTGACTTGATATTGCGGCGCCAAAAGCCCAGGGGATGCGGGATGGCCTTGAATTCGCCGGCCAGGGCCAGCCGGCACCAGGTCGGGAAATCCGTCAGGTGCAGGTAATCGGGTTGGATAAAACCACCGGCTTTGATGAGGGCGTCTTTTCTGACCATGACGGTCTGGGCATAGATGAAATTCTCAGTCCGGATAAACCCGTTTAGGGCCGAGCCGATCGGAGAATTATCCCGCATAGCTGTATCCGCGGGTATCCGGCGGTAAAAGAGTTCATGGCCGGATTCGTTGGTGATGATGCAATCGCCGTAGGTTAATATAATCTTGGGGTCGGTAAAATAGGGTATTTGAACGGTTAATTTATCCGCAGGCCAGAAATCATCGCCTTCCAGGATGGCCACCAGGTTGCCCTTGGCTTCCCGGAGCGCTGTATTATATATAGAAGACAACTTATAACCGCCCTGGTGGGCCTGACGGATATATCTGATGCGGCTGTCATTGAAACCCCTGATAATTTCCGGCGTATTGTCGGTCGAGCCGTCGTCTACGATAATCATCTCCCAGTTTTGGCAGGTCTGGGCCAGCGCCGAGCGAATGCAGTCACCGATATATTTCTGGTGGTTATAGGTGGGCGTGATGATGGAAACTAACGGTAAAGGCATAAAAGATAATAAAGATTAGATTGCTTTGTCCCCCTAACGCTTTCGGGGTCCTCGCAATGATACTTTTGGATACCCTTGTTATAGGTTACTTGGAATTCCTATTGGCCAGGTAATGTTTCAGCGCCTCCTGCCAGGGCCGCAAGGGCGTAAGTTTTTTGCTGGTCAGGACCGAGAACAGGGGGCGTTTGACTCCGGCTTGTTCTTCCTGCTCTTCTTTTGATTCTACCTTGATTTTGATGTTTGACTGCTTGAATATCTCCAGCGCAAATTCATACCAGGTGCAGTAGCCGGAATTAGTCAGATGGTAAATCCCGGACGGATAATTGGAAGCCAGCATTTCTTTTATCTTCATTGCCGCATCATAAGTGTATGTCGGACTGGATGTGATATTGGAGGTAACCTGAAGGGTCTTGCCATTTTTAGCCAGTTTGAGCATTGACTCCACGAAATTGGTCCCGCCTTTACCTATGCATCCGGCGGCGCCGAACAATGACGCCACCCGGATGACATAATAATCAGGAATAAGTTTGACGAAGAATTCCCCGGCCAGTTTGGAGATGGCATAGACATTAAGCGGGTTGGGCGTATCGGTTTCATTGTAAGAGCGCATCTTCCGCCCGTCAAAGACATAGTCGGTGGAGAAATGGATTAATTTTATGCGGCAGGCCCGGCAGATATTGGCCAGATTCCGCACCGCAATGGTATTGACCAGGAAGGCCTGTCCGGGGTTTTGCTCGCATTCCGGGACATTGTGATAAGCCGCCGTGTTTATGACGACATCGGGCTTATGTTCTTCTATTATACGGCGGGTCTTGGGGAAATCCGTGATGTCAATGTCCTTGATGGTCAGTCCTTTGATGCTTGAGCTGTTTTTGCCCGCCCGGCCGTTCGGCCTTTCGGGCAGGCCGTTTGACTGGAAAACCTTCATCAAGTCAGTGCCCATTTGGCCGTCCGAACCGATTAAAAGTATTTTCATAGTTAGAATTTAGTTTCGCTTGAGAAGTTGAAGTTCCTTATCTTTAACGCCGGGGTTACAAAGCCGCTGCCGCCGAAGAATCCGCGATGCAGTTCGGTCTCGCGTGAAATTGATTCTACATTGGAGAGCATATTAAGGACGCTGTCTGTAAATCTCATATTCTTGATGCCCTTGGTTATGACGCCGTTTTCTATCAGGAATGTCCCGTTGCGGGTCATTCCGGTGATGGTCATTTTCATCGGGTCAAGGATATTGGTGTAGTGGAACGCCGAAATGAGGATTCCCCGTTCGGTAGAACTAATCATCTCCGGCACAGAGGAATTACCGGGCAGCAGCACGAGATTAGTAGGCAGGGGTCCGGCGGCATTGGGTTGAGGCAGGGCATGCCCGGTAGATGAACATCCGGCTTTCTTGCCCCTACGGGATTCGTTCCTCGCGGTCAGCCGGTCGTGGACCACATTACAGGCAATGCCTTTGTCAACCAGCACCACCTTTTTCCTGGGCATACCTTCAAAGTCAAAGGGCATGCCGGCAATATCAGGATGATAGGCGTCCTCCAGGATGGAGATGTTGTTCCCCATAATCTTTTTACCGAGTTTACCGGCCAGGAAACTTCGGCCTTCCTGATAGGCCAGGGCGCCGAAGCCGCGGAAAGCCAGGAAGAAGAGGAGTTCTACAGATGCAGACGGCTCCAGTATCACGGTATAGGTTCCGGCCTTTATCTCAATCGGGTTCTTGGATTTTATCGCCTTGTCAATGGCTGTCTTGGCGGTCTGGGCCGGTTTTATCCGGGCGTAATCCTTGGATATCTTGGCGGCTTTGCCGCTGGAGTCCGGCGTCAGGGCCGTGCAGGTGAATTCCGCAGAGGTCGAGACGTAGTGGGCAAAGAGCCCTTTGGAGTTGGCGATAGTCAGCGCCGAGGCGTCATTGGAAAAGACGCCGGAGATATTAAGCGAATTATGGCGGGCTTCCGCGACCGCCTCTTTAATCCCGGAGGCCCGCTCGGTCGGCGTGATATTGGCGGTCTGTTCGTTATAGGCGTTTACCGGGGCGTATTTCTGTTTGCCCAGCAGCCCGAGTTCGGTGCCTTGGGCCTTGACAAAATATGGCGCTTTCAGCGCCACCGATTTCAGGGATGCGTCGTCCACCTGATTAAGCATCACCCGGGCCACCCGGCCGTTCTTGAGCACCCGGACGATTACGTTCAGGAGATTATTCTCCGAGACATTCTGGGTGATGATGTTATCCGCATAACGGGTCAGGGCGCTGGAAGAATTATCCATAATAACCTCAACCTGTTCGTGCCGGTCGTGCTTGAAATAATGGATTATCCTATCGGTAATTTTACGGGCTTCGTTACGGGCATCAGACGCCTTAACGGATTTCTCAGGCGATTCACAGATGGCTTGTGCTGGCATAATCACGTTCTCCTTTTAACGGGCTAATCAAATCTATAATTTATTATACTGAGAAAACAAATATATTTCAATTATTATTGTAAATTTTAAGCGTATGTGATAATGACATTGCTGAAGAGGTTTATGAAAAAGACCATTTTGATTCTGGTTGTTTTATTGACTCTGGCTTTTGCCGTGCGTCTGGCTGTTGCCTTTAATACTTATATCATATCGAGCGACGGGCCTTTTTACCTGAACGTGGCAAAGGATTTTGCAGAAGGCGATTACAAGCAAGCCCTAACCAAACAGACATTTCATCAACTGTATCCCTTTGTGATAGCGGCGGCATCCAAGTTTATTTCTAACCTGGAATGGGCTGGGATGCTGGCATCTATTATTTTATCTGTTTTGGCGGTTATCCCGCTTTATTTTATTGCCGGACGATATTTTGCCATGCCGATAGTTATTATCAGTTGCCTGCTATATTGTTTCCATCCGCAAGGCGCGCAATTGTCCGCCTCCATATTCACCACCGGCGCTCATATCAGCATTCTGTTGTTCGCCCTCTGGGTAACGATATTAGCGTTGGAGACGGGGAAAAATCTCTATTTTATACTATCAGGAGTCCTTTCTTTCGCGATGTATCTGAACCGGCCTGATGGCTTGGCCTTCCTGGGGATAACACTGGTGGGTATCATGTTTCTTTCCCGCCCGAATCCCGCCGAGGCGGGAACCGTGAGCAGATCTACTGCCGGCGGAACGAACGACCATCCGGTCGGGCAGGCCGCCGTCTCCTGGAAAGCCAAGGGCATTAAGGCGATATATCTGCTTATCCCGTGGTTATTGCTGTTGCCGCCCTATCTCTTAGTCGTAGAATCGGCCACCGGCGTTTTCGGCCTGACCGGAAAGGTCTCGGCTGAAGCCGTAAGCCATATAGGCATAATCCAATCGTTTGACGGGCTCTATCAATTCATCGTGGATTTTATCAAGGGCGCCAACCCGATTTTATTCCTTTTGTTTCTAATCGGCGCAATCAGGCAGGAGAAAAACGCCGCATCCGGAAAGACATTATTGGTCTGGCTGGTGTTTGCCGGCTTTATGGTCTTTTTTGCCGTTTATGCCTTTACGCACGGCCGGATGAGCAAACGTTATACGGTCCCGCTCTTTCTGATGATGTTGCCCTGGACCTCGGCCGGATTATATTATATAAGCGAAAAGATATCAAGGCCGCACACCCGTAAAATATTATACGGCTTAACAATCATTCTTGCGCTCATCCTTTCCGTTTTTACATTTAAGCCGGTCGGGCAGGATAAACTCATAGAGAAAAACACCGGCGAGTTATTAAAGAAGTATCATTGGTCGCGAAGCGGCGCAGTAAATCGGCCTCCGGTTATTATTACGACTCTGGCGCGTATCGCCTATTATGCCGGCGGGACGAATGTCATGCCTGAGAATTGGGACCTGTCTGCCCCGTACGGGGCACAGGCAGGTAAGGACAAATTGAAGATTAGCGCCCCGACGCCTTCGGATACGGGGCGCTCCGCTCGTGAGCATCGGAGCGGTTTCCTACAATCATTAAAGGATACCGTAAGGCAAAAGGGCGTGGATTACATTGTGCTGGATAGCCGGATAACGCGCAAATTCCCCGATATAGAAAAAGAGATTATCTTATTATTAAACGGTAATATCAAGGTGGAATTAATTTCGCAGTATTTCGGTGGCTACCCACCGCCCGGGCCTACGCCCGACCGTAGGGTCGTAGGGGTCGGAAATAGCGATGGAGATTTTTATCGGGCATATCAATTCGTAGTCTATTAGCCAAATGAAGCGGTATTGAACGCATCACCCCGGACAACTTATTCCCCTCTTTGATTACTGGCAGTTTTACTGCCAGTTATATAGGTAGCAGTAGCCCACTGGGACTGCTACCTAAAAAAGAGGGGTTAGGGGAGATTTAAATCCCCCTTTGGCGCTAAAGACGCCATGGCGCTTCGGCGCCAAATCCCCCTTTGCCAGAGAGGGAAATAAATACGTTACTTCATTCGGCTAAATGATTACAATAATTTAATATTCTACTTGACAACCAGGCGCTGATAGGTTATATTATAGTGGGAGAAGATATGAAATCAATACCTGTATATGCGCAAAAGGGCGGGTTCACCCAGCCCCTGCCTCGAAATAATTACAGACAAGGTCCGGACAGGCGGAACGGTGTTTATCCCAGCGGGGTTACGGCTGCGCAAGCAGGGGCTGGGTTCACCCTCATCGAAGTGATTATCGCAATGATTCTGCTGACCGTGGGATTGATGACATTACTCTCGGTGACCTTAGGCGGCATGCTTCAGAGAGAGGTCACCAGGGAATACGACATCGCCCGTAATGCCGCCTCTGCCAAGATAGAGGAAATCAGGGCCCAGGATTTCGATGATGTCGCCGCCTATACCGGCACCTATTTTGCGGTTGTTGGATTAACTGCTCCGACCGGTTGGACAAATCCGGGTTTTATATCCGTTAATAATACCGTCTCCGACCTTTATGATGTCACCGTTACCATCAGGTGGCGCATCCAGGGCAATACCAGCGCCCTGGTATATAATGAATATGTAACCAGAACCCTTATGACCAGAAGGTCGAAATATTAGAGCCAGTTAGCGACGAAGGAGCATTACTGGCTCTTATCCCGTAGTCCCACAGGGACGGAGGGATTAACACGAATATGACGAATAAAGACGAATGGCACGAATAATCGTGATGAAACTATGAAAACTATTAATAGCGGTTTTACCCTGCTTGAAGTCATTATCGTGATGTCCATTCTGACAGTAATGATAGGCGGGGCGATGACCATTATTTTCAGCGCCCAGCAGTCCTTTGACGAGGGCTCAATGACCTCTTTTCTGGAATCCCAAGCCACCCGCGTTATAGATGTGATGAAGGATGATATCAGCGAATGCCTGGTGATGACTCCAACCCCGGCCGTTACTTGTACGTCTCTCTCCATAAAAGTGCCTGTTCTGGTCAGCGGTAATTACTGGAACCCGGCCACCGGCGCTGTTTACTGGGGCGCGAATGCCAATCAGGGCTGGCATATTACCTATAAGTTTGTGCCTACGGGCGTTCTTAATGAAGCCGTTGCCACTGATAGAAAGGACTATAATAAAGACAAGGATATCACCGACTCCTTTGATATCGGTGAGATAGTAAAGTATGTCTATAGTGCTGATAGTGAAATAGCCGCAAATCTTCAGGAGACCGTAAAACTATGCAATGATATTATGTACGGTGATATTAACAATGATGGCGCCAATGACCCTATATTCACCCTGCGTGATAAGGATGGCAATATTGTGACCAGCGGCGGAAATCGTGTCAGAATTAATATCTGGCTGGGCGGTAAACTCGGCGCCAAGCAGAATCCGATAATCATAAATACCACGACGACTATCCTGTTGATGAATCCTCAATAACCCCGCACATAGGAATAGAGTTATGTGCGGGATAACTCGCTGTAACGACCAAAGGTCTAACAGCGAGTAAAGAGAAAAGAGATGGAAGATGATAGATGAAAGGGCGATAAATAGTAAAACCGGCTCGGCGATACTGGCCATCCTCTTTATCATCGCCATTATTGCCGGATTGGGCATTGCCTATCTGGCTATTACCACCGGACAGCAAAGGCAGGTTCAGTCCTCTATTGAAGATATGGAGTATAACCAGGCCGTGGCCAGCGGGTTTGAGGTGTCCAAGGCATTTCTGCTGGCCAAATACACCGCCAGCACTACCGGATGGGATAATGAACTTACTTCAAGTATTGCTAATTATTCTACTTATACGCCGGCCGCGTCTTCTATCATACCGCCATCCCCTTCATATACGCCGGGTTATCAATCCTGGTTTAAGTGGTGCCGGAATATTGATTATCACGGTAATACCTACTTTGTTCGGGTGGAAAACAATAATGACGGCGGCGGCCCGGCTAATGATGCGGACAACATCCTGAAACTTACGATTGAGGCCTGGGGCATTGACAATAATCCCCAGAAACGTTCGCAGGAAATAGTCCTGGAGGCAATGGTCACTTATAGAACCGACCCTTATAGGCCGACCAGCGCCGTGGTGGTCGGCGGCTCTCTTCAGATTTCCGGCAATGCCGCTATCAACGGCGCCAATGGCTCGGTCCAGGCCAACGGGCCGGTCACCCTGACCGGCAGCGCCACGGTAGCCGGCGATGTGACTTCTACCGGCTCAATCTCAGCCCCGGGCGGCAGTATCGGCGGCTCAAGCAATCCCAATTCCGAAGAAACCGAAATACCCCCTATCAGTCCGGCGGCGTATTCTTACCTGGCCACCCATATATTTAAAACGGACGGCAAGGTTTATAATAATTTAGGCGTTCAGATAGCCACTCCGGCCGGTTGGTCTTACAGCGCCGGAACCCCGGTCTCAAGCACAGCCCTGGGCGTCTGGACCAAGACCGGTAATGATACCTCAACTGACGGCGTATTCTTCTTTGAGAACAGCGCGGTAAACATATCCGGCTCCCCGGGTTCGGCGGCCAGTCCCTGGCCGGTAACCATAATAGCCACCGGATATATTGATGTCTCCGGCACCCCTTCATTGAAGCCGAATCCGAGCGGCGGCGGGATTGCCCTGATGTCCGGTGAAGACCTGAAGATGCGGGGCGCCGGCGGGAATCTCTATGATGTCGGTCTCTATGCGGCCCACGAACAGATAAGTTTAAAGGGCACCCCGACCATTAAAGGAACTGTCCTGGCTGAGGACTATACAGATAATTGCTCTTTGATTTCTTCCACCAGCGAGGTGGATGTGGATATCAGTGGCAATACCGAGATTACCTATAACGGCGATTTAACCACGGTCCTGATTGACGGGAAACCCTATATCAAGGCGCTGGGGCTGAAGAAGAGGATAAAAGCGAAATACTAAAACTAACCACGAAGACACTAATACAACCCCCTCGCCCCCTTTAATAAGGGGGAATTAGTGTCCCCCGAATTAGTCCCCCTTAACAAAGGGGGAATAAAAGGGGGTTGTGTCCTTTGTGGTGAATATTAGATAAGGAGGTTATTATGAAACACACAAATAAACTTATTACTCATCTGTGTCTATCTGTGTCTATCTGCCCGTTCAGGGTTCGCTGGACGCGGTCCCTTCGGGGTCTCGCTCTGAGAATCCGTCAGGGTTCGTGGAGTGGTTCCAAACGAGGTACCATACTGGTCCTGGTAATGATTATCACGGCCATGATAGCCGGGATGGCTATTGCCTATGTGGCCACCACCACCTCCCAGGAAAAGATGGTTAGTGTATCTATTGATAACATAAGTTATGAGCAGGCCGCCTTGAGCGGCTTTGAGATGGCCCGGGCATACCTGCTTTCTA
>JBBTIZ010000002.1:2759-7122 GCA_038059695.1 Planctomycetota bacterium | reverse complement strand
GCTGGAAGCGGGATAAATTCCACGAAGAATCTCCTCAGCCCCGATGAGATGGCTATAAGTGGCGTGTCTTAAGTGGGGCAGGTAAAATCCGCCGAAGACGCCGTGCCAATAGCCGTCATTGCTCTGGCCCTGGTATAATTCCTGCATGGCGTCAATTGATTTAGCCGGGGCTTTTTCTAACAGTGATGCAACCGCTTTACTGACCTGCATCATCTTGGAATACATCAGGTTAATTTCCGGATACTTGACGAAGAAATTACGCCAGAATCCGCCGGGATTAAACGCGAATTCAGATGGCGGCTGCTGGCGCTTATAATCCTCGTAAATCATTGAGGCCTCGTTTGCCAGAACCCATTCGGTCATCTCGCGGTACGAACCGGCCGGAATATAGGCCTTGCCCGCCGGTTTTATTCTGTCTATAATATCTGAGAATGAGGTTATATTAATCCAGGGTGAGGAACTTAAGGCCTGGAGGAAACGTTCCAGCCAACCGTCCTGATCCCTGCCGGGACTGCCGCCCCTGACTGGACTGCCGCCCCTGACGGGACTGCCGTAGCAGTGTTCATAGGTCTTGGGCCAGAGCCCGAATTTCTCGCCGTCATCCGCATAACAGACGACACTGTTGCCGGCATTATGCTGGTGCTGCGCCAGGTAGTTTATGCTTTCCTGCGGTTCCTTAAATGGAATGGAATAGCGCAGTTTCTCCGGAATGGGGAAAAGCCCGAGGGTATGTCCCTGGTCTTCGGTAATAAAGTAACCGGAGAGTTCCTTGGATAGAAATCCGGCAGTCCTGAAGTGGAAATCATCTATTATGGTATATTCCACGCCGGCCTGGGCTAAGGGTTTGGTCAGCGCCTGTTCCCAGGCCCGTTCAGCCAGCCAGATGCCGCGCGGACGCTTACCGAAGAGTTTTTCCAGGTAATCGCTGAAGGCGATAATCTGCCCGATTTTGTCGCTATCAGTCAGCATAGACAGAATCGGTTCGTAGAATCCGCCGCCCAGCATTTCCACTCTGTTTTCGGCCACCATCTTCTGGAGCCGGCTGATAAACTTTGGGTGCGCGCGCTTAATATATTCTATAAGATAACCGCTGTAATGGACGGAGAATTTTATATGGGGGAATTTTTCCATCACTTCAATGAACGGCTCGTATGCCTGCTTGAAGGCGGATTCAATCACATCCTCAAAATTGCCCACCGGCTGGTGATTATGGACGCAGAAGATAAAATTTACTGGCATAGAATAAATAGAATAATATAAGAGAACCGTGGAAGCAAGAAAAATCTGCCACAAAGGCACAAAGGCACTAAAAGGAATTGATGGATTGTTTTCTTCGTGCCTTGGTGTCTTCGTGGCAAGATTTACACTTTCCCGTACTACAAGAAATGAGTGAGATTAGTTGTATGATAAATCAAAAGGGCGCTCCGACATCACATCGGAACGCCCTTTTCCATGAAATATCCTAAACCGGATAAGTGGTCCAAACCTTAGCCCCGACGGAAGTCGGGATAAGATGCTGTAACATCCTGACGGATTAACAGCATCTAATCCGCCACGCGCCATTTCCGGCCTGAAGGGCCGTCTGTTCCGGCTGGGTTTGTCCCGGGCCAGTCCATTCCGCCGGCTGCAGTGGTCTTCCACGGGGCAATAGTTAATCCGGTATCGTTAGCAAAAACCGTGCCCGCCTCATTGACGATAAGCGAATTGACGCCGCTTTGTCCATAGACCTCAGGCACAGCCATAAAACCGTATCTATTATTATTACAGGCCGGGATATTATTGGTCCCCACAGTGTTTCTTTTATAGGCATTACCGCCTGGGGCATCAAGGGTCATGGTCTGGAACCAATAACCGGATTTTGTTCCGGTTAAAACAGAAGACCATACTTCTATCTGTATGCCTCCAAACGGCAGGACGCCTCCGTTTAAATCGGCCGGAGCAAAATCCGCCTTGGCTAAATCAATGGGAATAAAGGCAGTTTTATTGACGTTGTCTGCGTGGAACATCCGGTGTATGCAGGAAACGTCATATGTCCAATAATCCTTAATGGCATTGCCGTCCGGGTCCTGCTGCGACCACATTGCTTCTGCATTGGTAAGCAGGCGCAGTGATGCAACAGCAGAGTTTTCATTAGCAGAAATACGGCCGGTCAGGAGATTGGGAATAGCAATAGCCGCTATTATGGCAATAATGGCTATGACTATCATCAGTTCTATGAGGGTAAACCCTGAACTCTTACGAAAACAGAAGATAGATGTTCCCAAAGGTGTCATTCCTGCCCCTGCTTTCGCAGGGGTGAACTCCAGCAGGAATTCCCGCCGGAGTTTATCCCGCACTCTGATGCGGGACGGGAATGACAGAGGGACGTTTCGTACGAGTTCAGTAAATCCTTGCTTATCCTGAACCAGACCAATTTGAGATTTGGTATACATAAATCTCTATTCCCCGACAAAAAACCTGTCTGCCTGTCGGCAGACAGGTCGGGATAAGACCCAGTGAGCGCCATAAGGGCGCCATGGCGCTTCGGCGCCATAACGGTCTTCGCCGATATTCATCGGCGAATCCCTAACTGGCTCTAATAGTCCAAAGGGCGCGGTCTCGATGTTACATCGGGACCAACGCCCTTTGCTACAAAATCATACCAATTGGTGAAAACCTTAGTCAGCCACACGCCATTTTCTACCACCGGGACCATCCTGAGCCGATGGATTTGAGGTGGGCCAGTTCAATCCGCCAGCTGCAATGGTCATCCATTTATTAGCATTACCGCCAGTATCATTGGCGAATACTGTGCCTGCCTCATTGACGATAAATGAGCTATTACCACTCGTTGCGTAGGCCTCAGGTGCGGCCATAAAACCATACTTGCTGTTGTTAGCAGCGTTTACCAATAGTGTTCCAACAGGATTTACCTTATAGGTTACGCCGCCGGTACTATTGTCCAGAGCCATTGCCTGGAACAAATAACCTGATTTTGCTGTTGTTGTGACACCTGCCCATGTCCATGCCTCTATGGTAGGTGCACCAAATGGCAGTGCCACACCCGCATAAACTGCCGCAGCATTATCTGCCTTTGCTAAGTCAATAGCAATAAAAGCAACCTTGGTAGTGCTATCTGCGCGAAACATCCGATGCAGGCAAGAAACATCATATGTCCAGTAATCTTTTCGGCCATTACCGTCAGGGTCCTGTTGCAGCCATATCGCTTCCGAGGAGGTAAACAATTTTAATGCCGCGGCAGCAGAATTCTCGTTGGCTGAGATACGGCCGCTGAGCAGGTTCGGAATCGCAATAGCCGCGATAATCGCGATGATAGCAATGACTATCATCAGTTCAATCAACGTAAAACCTTGTTTACGCATAGTTTTTACTCCTTAGATACTGTTAACGGTTGCGACACGAAGTGTCGGAAACGTGTTACAGTATCTTATCCCGACAGTTTTTGTCGGGGTTAGAGCCAGTTAGGGATTCCGGCTTCCCGCAAAAGCGGGATAAACTCCGAGGCGGAAGACCTTTACTGGGTCTTATCCCGTCAGGGATTACCCTAACGGGAGTGTTTATAATGTTAGTGTCGCCATAGGCGACAGAAACAACATAGATTCACCTTTCTCTATGCCTTCTATGTAGTTAAGTTCTTCCACCTCCTCTCCTAATATAGAAACCATAGATACGAGTGTATCTGGTTTGTTGCTATCTTAAATATGCAATTATTATGCCAAAATAGGCATATATGTCAATAAATTATTACATTTTTATAACATTTTTATTATATAGAGATAGGAAAATATAATTTTATATGTCCTACTTATTTTGTTCCTCTAAGTAACTAATAAGAGCGAAAATATGGCATAAAGTGACAAATTTCGTCACTAATAGGACAGGTTTCGCTATCAAAAAATATATCGCCACGAAGGCACACATTCGCTACGCTCAGTGTAAACTTCGGCACAAAGAATTCGGAGTTTACCCTGAGGCATAAGCCGAAGGGTGACTTTTGGCGCCGAAGCGCCATGGCACCCTTATGGCGCTCAGTGGCAAAGTAATATAATTTCCTATACAATTAAGGTAAATAATATACAATGTTGATATGCATAACTCGGAGTTGAAATCATTTCTGGCCCTGTTAGAGGTATGTCCCAGTGGGACCCTAAACCGGAAACGCCGAACTCTACCTTACCTAAAGATAATCTTAAAGAAATTGTCTGGAATAAAACAAGTTTTACCTCTAACGGGGCTGGCCCTGTTAGAAGCGCACAAAAGTAATAATTCTAAACCGTTACTATGTTCTAACCAACCTTCAGGAACGCTTCTAACGGGGCTGGCCCTGTTAGAAGCGCACAAAAGTAATAATTCTAAACCGTTA
>JBBTIZ010000002.1:0-2659 GCA_038059695.1 Planctomycetota bacterium | reverse complement strand
TAAACCGTTACTATGTTCTAACCAACCTTCAGGAACGCTTCTAACGGGGCTGGCCGCGCTGGGCGCTATCCTGATGTGGAGCGTGATGGCTTTGTTGACCGTCAAACTCCCGACCGTGCCGCCGTTCTTCCTGACCGGTTCCACGCTCCTTTTAGGCGGGCTGATATCACTGCCCAAGATACGGGCTTGGTCCTGGAATACCAGATTTATATTAGTCGGAGCCGGCGCGGTGTTTCTCTATCAGTTTCTTTTATTTATCGCCCTCCGTTCTTCGCCGGCGATTGAGTGCAACCTGATTAACTATCTCTGGCCGCTTTTGATAGTCCTGCTGACTCCGGTCTTTGAACGACAGATACGATTAAAATGGTTTCATATATTAGGCGGGCTGATGGGCTTTGCCGGCGCCATCATCGCCATCTACAATCAGTCCGGTTCTGTAAACAACGGTGGCTACCCACCGTCCGTAGGGACGGGATTTTATTGGGGCTATCTGCTGGCGCTTGGAGCCGCCTTGACCTGGGCAACCTATTCGCTCTATATGAAACGATTTACTCATATCTCCGCCTGGACTATGGGGCTGGTCTGCATCATCAGCGGCATATTTTCATTAAGCGGCTCTGTTATTTCCGGAGAGAGCATCAGATTGGGCAGGGTGGATATCTTATATCTAATCATCATCGGGCTGGGTCCTTTGGGATTGTCATTCTATCTCTGGAACTATGCGATGAAGGATGCAGACCCGCGCAAAATCGGGACGCTGGCCTATCTGGCGCCGATCCTCAGCACGGTCTGGCTGTCATTGGGCACCGGCCTGCCTCTGAATGCCGGCCTGCTCATAGCCCTGGGCCTGGTTGTGACCGGCGCTATACTGGGTCGGCGATAAAATCATTCCGTCTTCTTCTTAGGGATTGCGCTGTCCCTACGGGACTCTTACAGCACGCCCCGTAGGGGCTCTCTGCGAGAACCCCGGAGGGGTTAATGAGAACCCCGTTAGGGGTCGCGGTCACTGGCGCTATCGCGCCTGTCCCGCCACAGGCGGGAGTCACTGCGGTGGTCTACTTTGCTTCTTTCGCCTTCTGTATTTCCAAGACCAACGTGACCTTTTTGGTTTCCTTGCCGCGCCCCGAAATAATCGGGACTTCGTTGCGACTTCGCTGGACCGTGATTTCCACCTTATCGCCGGCCTTCTTATTAACCAGGGCGCATTTGAGGTCAACCATATCGCTGATGGGCTGGTTGTCCACCATAATAATCACATCGTCCTTCTGCAGTCCGGCCTTGGCCGCCGGTCCGCCGGCCACCGCTTCCACAATGGTCAGTCCTTTCGTATCCGCTTTCGGTTCTGATAGTTGCACGCCCATCAGCGGCCTGGTTTCGTCTATCTTCAGGATTTTGGTAAAACAGAGATAATCAGCCGGACCGTGTCCAGCCCCCACTGGGGGCTGAACCAGCCCATCTTTGATGGGCTGGGTGTGATTGTTGTTATAACCCTCCAGCAACTCCAGCAGACCGCTGTTGCCGGGTGGCGTATCCTGGCCGGTCTTTTCGGCCACCTCAACGCACAATATAGAGGTGTAATTCATTTGTGTCCGCCATTTAGCCCGCTCCGGTATGCCGAATCTGTAGATAATATGCCCGCCGCCTACGACTACTACTTCCTGTCGGGCTGCCGCGTCTGGCGCCGAAGCGCCATGGCGCCCTAATGGCGCCACTTGACCCAGGGTTCGGAAGAAACTGGCCACGGAGTCAGCCATGGTATCCTCCCAGAGGCACTGGGATTCGTAGAAGTTATCAAAACTCTTTTCCGTGAACATTCCCATAGTTATATGGGGCTTGAACCGTTCATAGACATAATCCCGGTGATTCTTGTTCGTGGTATCAATCTTTTCCGGCAGGAGTTTGCGCTCCTCTTCGGTCAGCGATTTCAGGCCGGTTTTAGTTACCTTTTTAGTAATCTCTCTCGGCGCATTCATAGCAATCACCTTCAGCCCCTGGGCCCGGGCCAGGTTGACCATGGGCTGATACATAGACCAGTCAAAGACCCAGCGGGTGTAATACTCTGTTTTGCGGAGCATCTCCGGCTCGCTTATCCTGCCCGCAATGTAGTCATCCATGAATGTCTGGTAGGGCCGCTGGAACATCTCCATAGCCAACGCTATTTTACGGGTCTTGCCGTTCCGGTCATAGACCGTGCGCAGCACCTTTTCCTGAATCTGGTGGTGCAGGACATTATCGTGCGTCTCGCCCACGTAGATGATGTTGCTCTTGATGGCCTCGGCCATCATTTCATCAAAGGTAACGAACCGTTTCTCAGCCACGTTGTAAATCTTATCAATCAGTTTCTCAGGCGGTATCTCCTTGAGGTCCTTGAGTTCTACTGGGGTAGGTGGGGATGGGGCAGTCGAGTGCGCCCACAGATTATTAAACGTCAGCGCGCCGATTACAAACAATCCTGATAACAATATCTTTTTCATATAAATTTATAGCTCCTTTAGGTTTATTTAAGCATTATATCTCCTCGCCCCGTTAGAGATTAGTAAACAAAACGGAGCAGGGAATTTATATACCAGCGCTAAAGTAATTATCATATCCTATTGTAAGAATATATCTCTAACGGGGTAAAGGGTCAAGAAAAATCGTAGCCCCTGGCGCCCCCGCC
>JBBTIZ010000001.1:0-1273 GCA_038059695.1 Planctomycetota bacterium | reverse complement strand
ACTCGACAACCTTAAATCCCTGCCCGACTTGACACCCGGTCAGGCGGGCGGCATTCTCAATCAGTTTCTTGGTCTTGGGATAACCATTGGATATCAATACCCTGCTACCAATAGCCAGGCAATTAGCGCTGTAGGATTCTGACTTGGGAATGATTATTTTCTTGTATCCGGCAAACGGCTTCTCGTCCAACTGCCCTTTTACCAACGTCACATAGTTATTCCCCAGATAGGCGCAGCCGGTCTTGAGATGAATCATTCTCTTGACCCGCACCGGGATTACTTCATATCCAGACCCAGAGACGATGGCCTTGACCTGCCTGATGGCAGATAGATTAGTGCGGTCGGACAGTCCAATATAAATCTTCCTACCGATTTGTAGAACATCGCCGCCTTCAATAGTGCCGGGTGGTTTAATCCAGCGGATTTTCTTGTAGCGCGCCAGGGCCTGCCGGACTGCTATCTCCTCGCCCCGTCTTGACTTTACCCCCATCCGTGCGATAATTGCCGTATCCCCTATGACAATAGCCGGGTCTTCCACAAAACAACAATCCGGGAACCGGTCATCTGCTTCTATATTAATTACTTTTAAACCCAGACCCTTAAGCGCATGACAGTATGCTTGGTGTTGTGACTGCGCCAAACGAACATCTATTGGTGTGGTAGGGTTGATTGGCTTGATACATCTGTCGTAGGTTTTAGCAACACTGCGGACAATGGCATATTTAGGCGTCATATTTGACACTCAATATAATCTATGAAATCTTTGGCTCTAATCCCTCCACTGCGTTGCGGGATAAGATACTCTAACTCACTTCGTTCGTAAGAGTATCTAAAAGTCAATTCCCCGAACCGATTTCATACCCTGATGGAACTGATGTTTGATTTCCAATATCTCACTGACCAGGTCTGCTTGGCTAACCAATTGGATAGGCGCATTCCGTCCGGTCAGGATTAGATGCAATTCCGGCGGCTTGTTGTTAATCAATTTCAGGACGCTGTCTACGCTAATCAAACCGTAATCAATGGCATAGATGATTTCATCCAGAATAATTAGATTATACTTGCCGGACATAATCTTTTCCTGTGCCAGAACAAAGGCACGCTGGGCTGCTTCCTTGTCTTCCTTGGACGGATTCTTGATATCCACATGGCACTCAAAGTTACAGTCAGTGCAATCGTTTGGCTTTTTGGTATGAACGCATTCCTTACCGGCCTGGATAATCTCGAAGTCAGGGTAGAGTTTCTTGGCCGAGGCAATCTCGCCGTAGATATG